>NZ_JALQCK010000020.1:0-156611 GCF_030464835.1 Paraburkholderia sp. WS6 | reverse complement strand
CCGTCGCGCGCCCCCGAGCCCGCGGACATGGGCAGGCGTCGAACAAACCTCAAGACGAACAGCAGTTGAAGCGATGTGGGTAGATGACCCATATCGACCCGATTGCAGTCCGTCGCCAATCGCGTCCGGGTGTCTCAAACGGGTCGCCTGCTGCCGGTCGAGGCCTCGCGAGGTTGAAGATGTGCGACCGGGGAACTGGCTCCAGCGAATAAACGTTCGCATCCGAAAGTCATATACTGGCTTGGTCTGCCTGCTGTCTATCGCGTAGCTGTGGTATGCGTTCGCATAACTATTCGAACGGTTTTGGTGCGCTCGGTGCGGGAGACTAACGGCGTTGTGCCCGCCTCGGATCGAACGCCAGGGCTGAGCCGTCTGCTTGCGCATGTTCTTTTGGCCAGGCAGGCGACGTAAAACCAAGTGGACCGAGCTTCACCTCAATTGCCTGTTTGGACGAAGCCATGCTGACAATCGACGACATCCGGGCGATTCCACTGTTCTCAACACTCCCCGACAACGAACTGGAGCATCTCGCGCACACGTGCGCAGACCTGCATCTGTGCGCGGGTGAGTTCGCGGTCCATGAAGGTGGAGAGCGCGCACTGTACGCCGTTGTGTCCGGCAAGATGGAAGTCATCAAGACGTTCGACGGTATCGAGCGCACGCTGGGCTGGCGTCTGCCCGGAACCATCTTTGGCGAAGTGCCGCTCGCGCTGAGTTCGCCGTTTCCTGGTGCCTATCGGGCCGCGGAGCCGTCGCGTGTCATGCGCGTGGACGCCCAGCGTTACTACACACTCGCTGCCGCGTCGCCGGAAATTGCGGTCAAGATGGGCGCCCTTGCGCGCGAGCGCATTGGCGGACTGCAAGGCCTCTCCGCCGAGCCGCCCAAGATCCGCGTGACCATGATTGGAAGTCGCTGGGACACCGCTTGTACCGCGTTGCGCCAGTTCCTCGCCCGCAACCAGATCAGCTACGACTGGATGACACCGGATGCGCCCGAAGTGACGGCGCGCTGGCCTGGAACCTGTCCGCCAGAGCAGGATTGCCCGGCATTGCGACTGGTCGACGGGACGGTGCTGAGCCGACCTACGACACGAGAGCTTGCGGAGTTGCTGGGTCTGCAGACACAGCCTCGCCTCGCCGAATACGACACGATGATCATTGGTGGCGGGCCGGCCGGTCTCGCTGCGGCAGTGTACGGTGCGTCGGAAGGCTTGCGTACTGTGGTGCTGGAGCGCGAAGCGCCAGGTGGGCAGGCCGGGACCTCCTCGCGTATTGAGAATTACCTCGGCTTCCCCAACGGCGTGTCGGGCGACGAACTGGCGAGCCGTGCACTGCAGCAGGCAAGGCGGCTCGGTGCAGAGATTCTGGTGACACGGTCGGTCGCTCGAATCGATGTCGCCGGCCGTAGCGTTCACCTCGACGGAGGCGACGTCATCCGGGCGCGAACGATCATTCTCGCGACTGGCGTCACGTGGCGCCGCCTCGTGATCGACGGCTTCGACCGGTTTATCGGTAAAGGCATTTACTACGGCGCGTCACGCAGCGAAGCGAACGCTACTCACGGCCTCGACGTCTATCTGATCGGTGGTGGAAACTCGGCCGGCCAGGCAGCGTTGTACTTTGCCAATCATGCGCGCATGGTTACGCTTGTCCTGCGAGGCGATTCGCTGGAGAAGAGCATGTCTCGCTACCTCGTCGAGCAGCTTCGAGGGAAATCAAACGTAGGGGTGCAACTGCGATCGGAAGTAGTCGGTGCACACGGCGATACCCATCTGACAGCGATTGACGTACGCGATGGGTTGAGCGCAGAGGTGCGTCGACACGACTGTGGCGCATTGTTCGTTTTCATTGGCGCCGATGCTGAGACGGAGTGGTTGCCGGAAGAAATCGCACGCGATGTGCGCGGATACGTTCTCACTGGCGACGACGTCGTCAAGGCGGGACGCTGGTCCCATAGCCGGGATCCCTACCTCCTCGAATCGAGTGTTCCTGGCGTGTTTGCCTGTGGGGATGTGAGATTGAGCCCGGTCAAGCGCGTCGCTTCAGCGGTCGGCGAAGGCAGCATGGCGATCGCGTTCGCCCACAAATATTTGCAGCACGACGCGAGTTAGCATTGGGTGCGACGGTGAAGCGTATGTGGTATTGACTTGGACACACGCGGAGTTTCACGCCGCCCAGCAACGAGGTTGATCCGTTGCGCCAGGGAGCCGGCCGTCACCGGTTTCGGCTGCCAAGCACGCGATTGCGGGCTGTCACGGCTCAACGATCACGCCCTCTGACGTAAGGCATTAGCGAGCAGATTGAGGGGCAGGACCCATTAGAGGCAATTCCAAAAATCGAAATTCATCCTTGCGAATAATGCGCTTAATTATCAGCGACCGCTTTCCTAAACTTCGTATCACCTGCTATGGCCCTGAGCGGCGATCTGTGGTTCGCGTCACGTGCGCCACTGCGAACGGTCGCGCGAGTTTGTTTGATCGCCACGAGCCAAGCGTACAACGACCGCGATGGAAAAATACGAATGCATCGTTTGCGTCGAAATTCCAGTCCAAACAAGGAGGAACCGGTCATGAAGAAGACAACCAGCACATTAATCGCGGCCGTCGCCGCACTCACGCTGTCGGGTGGCGCTTATGCACAGGCCAACAACACGCTGGCAACCCCGAGTGTAGTGTCGCCGGCCGCCGCGTCGCCAGCCAATACATCGAGCGGCTACGGCGCGCCTGGCGCCACCAATTCGGACAGCGGCATGAGCGCCGCGTCGCCGAACTCGGGCATGCCGAATAGCACGAGCAATAGCTCGACGTCCCTCACTAACCTTCCTGGGAGTCACAACACGCTGGCGACTCCGAGCGTAGTGTCGCCGGCCGGCCAATAGTTCGAGTCCCTCGTTCGCCACCCATCGTAAGAAAGACCGCTGCCCTCACGGACAGCGGTCTTTTGTTTTTCTCCCTGCCCTCTTCCAGGCAGCGGCTTGCGGCACACCGACGGGTTGCATGCCCCCAGCTGGCCTCGATGCGTCAGATAAGAGCGTTGCTGGCTGCAGCCGCGCGGCCGCGCAGCCAGTTAATGCTCGCGAAGAGCAGCACGGCGAACACGATCAGCATCGTCGCCACGGCAAGGATCGACGGGTCGATCGAGTCGCGAATACCGCTCCACATCTGCCGAGGCACGGTTGTTTGATCCGGGCCGCCGATGAACAGAATGACGATGACTTCGTCGAACGAGGTCGCGAAAGCGAAGACGCTGCCGGTCGCGACCGCCGGTGTGATGAGCGGCAAGGTCACGCGTCTGAATGTGATCCAAGGCGTCGCGCCGAGCCCGGAAGCGGCGCGCAACAGACTCTGATCGAACGAAAGCAGTGACGCCGTCACGGTGATCACGACGAATGGCGTGCCGAGCGCCGCATGCGCCAGCACCACGCCGGGATACGAGTTCACCAGGCCGAGCGGCGCGAAGATCAGATAGAAGCCAGCCGCGACGACGACAATCGGCACGATCATCGGCGAGATGATGATCGGCATGATCAGCGAGCGCAGCGGAAACTGCGCGCGCGAAATGCCCAGCGCGGCGAGCGTGCCGAGACACGTGGCGATCAGCGTCGACGCCGCGCCGATGCCGATGCTGTTCAGGAGCGATCGTTGCCAGGCCGCGCTCGTGAGCGCCTGCTCATACCAGCGCAGCGAAAAGCCCTGCAACGGGTAGGAGAAGTACGAGCCCGAGTTGAACGAAAGCGGGATGATCGCGAGAATCGGCGCAATCAAAAAGAACAGTACAAGCGCGGTATGCAGCCGTACCCAGCGCGCTGCGACGCGTTCCGTCAGCACCGTGTTGCGTTTATCTGGCATATCGTTCCCTCGTCGTGTCCGCGTGTGTCAACCGAGTCTCAACCGAAGCGCAAGCGGTCGATGCCGACAATGCGGTTGAACAGGAAATAGAAGATCGCCGTAAAGATCACGAGATAGGCCGAGAGCGCACCGGCAAGGCCCCAGTTGAGTTGCGTGTTGGTCTGGATCGCGATGAGCTGACTGATCATCTCGTCGCCTGCGCCGCCGAGCAGCGCGGGCGTGATGTAGTAGCCGAGCGCGAGCACGAACACGAGGAAGCAGCCCGCCCCCACGCCCGGCAGCGTCTGCGGCATGTAGATCCGCACGAACGCGACGAACGGGTGCGCGCCAAGCGATTGGGCGGCCCGCACATACACGGGCGACACGCTCTTCATCACAGAGTAGATCGCGAGAATCATGTAGGGTAAAAGCACATGCGTCATGCCGATGAGCACACCCGCGCGGTTGAAGATGAGCGGCAGTGGATGTGTAGTGAGACCGAGCCCCATCAGCAGGCTGTTGATGACACCACCCGGTTGCAGCAAAACGTACCACGCGGTTGTGCGAACGAGCACCGAGGTCCAGAACGGTACGATCACAAAGAGCATCAGGCGGTTGCTGCTTTTCGCAGGCAAATTCGCGAGCAGCCATGCGACCGGATAGCCGAGCACGAGGCACAGCAGCGTGACCGTGGCGCTGATCGAGATCGTGCGCACGAACGCTTGTCGATAAATCGAAGCGTTGTCCGGCACGAACGCGACTGAACCTTGCGGCGTCACTTGCGCATCGACGGCCGCGAGCAGATAGTCCGGGGTCGGCGACGTGGCGGCGCGCTTCAGCAAGCGCCAGATCTCCGGCGAATTCCAGCGTGGGTCAAGTTCGACGAGCGCCGGTTTCCACGCCGGCGGCGCATCAGGGGGCAACTGGCGCGCGGTGCGCATCAACAGGCTACGGAACTCGGCCTGATCGAAGTTCAGCCGCCGCGCGACAGTGCCGAGCTGTCCGCTTTGCTGCGCCTCCCTGAGCCCCGCAGCGAGCAGCGCGAACGTGCGCTCGTCCGGCACGCCCCGCCCGTCCCATGCATCGAGCGCGCGCGTGAGCGCGGGCATGCTGTCGGGCACTTCGTGGTTCTCCACGCTGCGCGCGAGCAGGAGCGCGATCGGCGCGATGAACGTCGAAAGCAGAAACACGATCAGCGGGAGCGCGAGCAAAAGCGCCTGCACCGACGCACGGCGGCGCGCCTTTTGAAACGACGCGCGGCCATCGGCTCTCGTCGGAGAGCCCGGGGCCGTGGCTCGGGCCGAAGCGGGCATGTGGGTAGTCACGTTGGGCTCTCGTCGGACGATCGTGTTACTGCGTCAGCCACACCTGGAAGCGCTTATTGATCTGGTCCGCGTTGTCGGCCCAGAAGTTCGCGTTGATCTGCAAGGCGCGCTTGAAGTTCTCGGGTGCGGTCGGCAGATCGGCGAGGCGCTGCTTGTCGACCAGCGCGATTGCATCCTTGCGCGGCGGCGCATACGCGATGTACTTCGACAAATCCGCATACGCCTTCGGCTGCGACGCGGAGACGATGAATTTCGCGGCGGCGTCGGCGTGCTTCGCACCCGTCGGAACGGCCCACCAGTCGAAGTCGTAAACTTGTGCGTCCCAGACAGTCTTGAATGGCTTGTTGTCCTTCTTCGCGGCGTCGGAAATTCGCCCGTTGTAGGCCTGCGTCATCACAACCGCACCGTCTGCGAGCAACTGTGGCGCCTGGGCACCCGACTCCCACCACACGATGTTCTGCTTGATCGTGTCGAGCTTTTTGAAGGCGCGATCCACGCCGGCGGGCGTAGCGAGCACCTTGTAGACATCCTTCGGATCGACGCCGTCCGCAATCAGCGCCCATTCCATCGTTACCTTCGGCGACTTGCGCAGGCCGCGCTTACCGGGGAATTTCTGCAGATCGAAAAAGTCGTTGACGGTGGTCGGAGCGGTCTTCAGCTTGCTCGTGTCGTACGCGTAGACCGTGGACCACACCATGCTCGCAACCGCGCAATCGCTGATCGTGCCGGGGATGAAGTCGCTCGTCTTGCCGAGCGTCTTCTTGTCGAACTTCTGCAGCAGGCCTTCGTCGCAGGCAGTGATCGCATCGTTCGTTTCGAGGTCGATCAGGTCCCACGTGGTGTTCTTTGCCTGCTCCATCGCGGAGAGCTTCGCGAGGCCCCCGTCATACGATTCGGTCGAGAAGCCGATGCCGGTGGCTTGCGTGAACGGTTCGAAATAGGCTTTCTTGGCCGCCGCTTCGTACGCGCCGCCGAAGGTCACGACGGAAAGCGTCTCCGCCGCCTGGACGGTCACGGTAGCGAATGCGAGTACGGCGAGTGCGGCGCTTTGTGCTTTGATGAGAGTGCGCATGTCAGTTGGCTCCTGCTGGTGCGGTCGTGATGATGGAAGGTGAGAGCGGTGTGGATGCGGGGATCACGGGCGCGCTGCGTGGCACGCTCATCGCGAGAATCTTGCAGTCGTCGTGGCGCCATGCGATCTCGATCGCGCTGCCGGGCGAAGGCAGCGCATGGCGCTGCGTATTGGGCACTTTCACGACGAAGGAATCGCGTGAACCGAGCGCAAGGTGCACGCGATGATGATCGCCGCAATACACCAGTTCCTCGACGCGTGCGCGCACCACGTTGCTGTGTTCGTCGACGGGCGCACCTTCGGCGCTCGGGATATGTGCGCGTTCGGGGCGCAGCGCGAGCATCGCTTCGTCGCCGGCGCGCAGGCCGGGTTCGCAGCGGCCACGAATGACGCTGCCGTCCGAGAGCGCGAGCGTGGCCCACTCCTCGCTCGTGGTGACGACGCGCCCGGTCAGCCCGTTGTTTTCGCCGACGAAGTTGGCGACGAAGGCGTTCTGCGCGTTCTCATAGAGTTCGCTGGGCGTGGCGGCTTGCTGAATACGGCCATCGGAGAACACGGCAACGCGGTCCGACATCGTCAGCGCTTCGGCCTGGTCGTGCGTCACGTAGACGATCGTGAGCGACAGCTCGCGATGCAGGCGCATGATTTCGTATTGCATGGTTTCGCGCAGGCGCTTGTCGAGCGCGCCGAGCGGCTCGTCCATCAGCACGACGCTCGGCTCGAACACGAGCGCGCGAGCGAGTGCCACGCGCTGCTGCTGTCCGCCGGAGAGCTGCGCGGGACGCCGGTTCGCCAGATGCGGCAGTTCGACCATCTCGAGCGCGCGCTTCACGCGCGTCTTCTGCTCGGCGCGGCTTACGCGCCGCACGGAAAGCGGAAACGCGACATTCTCCGCAATCGTCAGATGGGGAAAGAGCGCGTAGTTCTGAAACACCATGCCGATGTCGCGCTGATGCGGAGGCTTGTCGTCGAGCCGCCGTCCGTCGAGGCGTATCTCGCCGCGCGTGGGCGATTCGAATCCCGCAAGCATCATGAGCGTCGTCGTCTTGCCCGAACCGGACGGCCCCAGCAGCGACAGGAATTCTCCCTTGCTCACGTCGAGGTTCAAGTCATCGACGACGTATTGCCCGCCGTCATACGACTTGCTTACGCCCGAGAACGAAATGAAGGAAGGGTTTGACATCGTGATCGCGTCCTGTCGATGGTGCGTCGTAATCAATGCGTTTCGAGCTGCATCGCGACGATTTTGCTAGCGACGTAGCGTGCGAAGTCGTAGTTGGGACGTTCGAGATAGCTCAAGTGGCCGGGTTTCGCGAGCGGCGCGTGCACGCCGCGAAAGACGGCTTCCACGCCGCGTTTATCTTCCGCGTTCACGTCGTCGAGCAGCTTCTTCAACGTCGTCATGTGCGCGTTGGCCTCGGTATCCGCGACGAACTCCGGCGCAAGCCCGCCGCCGAAGCGGATATGCACGCGGTCCACCCCTTGAGGCTGCAGCACGAGATACCAGAAGTAACCCGGCGTGAGCGTGACGAGATGCGTCGGGTAGATCGCGAGCAGCGCTGTGGTCTTGCGCCAATGTCCCGTGAGGCGCGTATTGTCCGGATGCGCGTTACCGATGGGCAAGGACGCTTCCTTCGTGATCCAATGATAGTTGAAGGCTGGATAGCCCGGCGGGCATTCCATTTCATCGAGCCGCGAATGCGGTCCTACCGTTGCGCGATGCAGCATGGGCAGGTGATAGCTTTCCATGAAGTTTTCCGCGAGGATCTTCCAGTTCGTGTCCCACACGTGCTCTTCATAGAAAGTTTCGATGTAGTCCGACATGCCGTACGCACCGATGAGCTCATTCAGTTTGGCGAGCTGCGCGTGAACGGGCGGCGCGTTTTCGTCGAGTGTCACGTAGATCCAGCCTTGCCATTCTTCGCAGCGCACGGCGGGCAGTTTGTAGCTTTCCTTGCAGAAGCCCTCTTGCCGATCCATGAGCGGCGCGCCTTGCAGCGCGCCGTCCAGTGAATAGTTCCAGGCGTGATAGGGGCAAACGATGCGGCGCAAGTTGCCGCGTCCTTCGAGCAGCACCGACATGCGATGCAGGCACACGTTCGACATCGCCTTGAGCTGCATCTGCTCGTCGCGCAATACGACGATCGGTTGGGCTCCAAGTCGAGTCGTCATGTAATCGCCGGGCACTTTGAGCGCACTGGCGCGGCCGACGCATTGCCATTCGCGCTCGAAGATAGCGCGCTCTTCCAGCGTGAGGAATTCGGGCGACGTATAGACACCGGGCGGCATCGCATGCGCATCGCTGAATGGCCGTTCGCAACCCGTCTGAAGTTCGTCGACCAGCGCTTGCACTGCGATCGTCCTTGCCGGGTTGGCCATGGTGTCCCCCTTGATTCGTCACGGTGAGAGCGCGGTAACGCGAGGCTTTGCGGCGTAGCGCTCAACATGGACACCAATCTATCAAGCCAAATTGCAAGGCAAAATATTGTTTTTAGATACAAAGCAAAGCTTTTGCCTATGCAGCGCGCGCAGGCTTAAAGCCGACGATCGCGCTTTCCTGATCATGCGTCGATATGCAGGCGCCGTATATAGGTCTCGCAGAATGACGTGAAGCGATGGACGACCTGGCGCGGCTTCATTGTGCGCGATTGCGCGATGCCGAGCATCGTTGCGTTGACGTTGTCTTTGAAACGCTTAATGACGAACTCTTCGCCATCCACGGTGCGATTCGATTTGAGCGGAAAGTTCAGGAGGCTATAGCCGAGACCGTTGGCCACCATGCCGCGCACGACTTCCGGCTGCGACGAGCGGAACGCAGGCACGGGGCGGCTGCCCACCGCATCGAAGAGCGCGGCGAAATACTCGCGGCTGTGCGGCAAGTCGAGCATCACGTAGGGCTCGGGCAAGAGGTCCGCGAGCGATACCTTGCGCGCGCGTGCCAGACGATGCGTCCTCGGCAGGATTGCATAGGGCGGCAGCGAGAGCAGCGGCGTAAAAGCGATCTCCTCTGTCAAATCGAGGCTGTAGGTGAGCGCAATGTCGAGCGAGCCGTCGTGCAGGCCGCGCAAGAGGCCATCCTGATGTGCCTCGACAGTGCGAAACGAGATACCCGCGTGCTCGTCGACGAATCGGCTGATCAGCCGCGGCATGAGCGGCGGCGCAAGCGAGACGAGGCAACCGAGCGTGATGACGCCCGTCATGCCGCCGTCCATTTCCTTCGCGGTCGTCTGCAATTCTTCCGCAATCTTCAGCAGATTGCGCGCTTGTCCGAGCAGATCGCGACCGGCTTGCGTGAGCGAGAGGCCGCTCGCGTGATGCCGTATGAAGAGTTGTACACCGAACGACACTTCGAGGTCCGCGAGCGCCGTCGAGATCGACGGCTGCGAGATGTGCAGACGCTTCGCGGCGGCAGTGAAAGACAGTGCTTCCGCGGTGACCACGAAATAGCGCAACTGGCGCAACGAGTAGCGCAACGGTTGACTCTCCATCGACAACGCTCCGTTTTCAAAGTCCTCAATTGGCGGCATTGTGAAGCGGTCAAAAAGGCTTGCATAGGCAAATTCGATGCTATGCATTTTTTAAATATATTTTTCAGATTCTGAACGGACGCGTAGATTTTCAGGAAAGACGAACGGACTGGGCGGTAACGCGCTGTCGGGAAACACTACCGGGTCCGCCACGATCGCGAGCGCTCGAAGGCCGCGATGCCGTGACGCCGCGATCGAATCGAAACATTCCGCCTTTTCGGAAGGACACAGCTATGACAGTGGAAACAACGTCAATCGACACGCTCGTAGTCGGCGCCGGTCAGGCCGGCGTCGCCATGAGCGAACATTTGAGCAAGCTTGGCGTGCCGCATCTCGTGCTGGAACGCGCTCGTATCGCCGAGCGCTGGCGCACGGGACGCTGGGATTCGCTGGTTGCCAATGGCCCCGCATGGCACGATCGTTTCCCCAATCTCGAGTTCGCCGACTTTGACCCCAACGCCTTCGCGTCGAAGGAACAGGTCGCGGACTATTTCGTCGCTTATGCGGAGAAGTTTGAAGCGCCGATCCGCACCGGCGTGGAAGTGAAGAAGGTCGTACGCAATGCTGGGCGCCAGGGTTTCACCATCGAAACATCGGAGGGCACGATCGAAGCCAATCGCGTGGTGGTCGCGACGGGGCCCTTCCAGCGCCCCGTCATCCCGGCAATCGCGCCGCAAGATTCGAGTCTTACGCAGATTCATTCCGCCGACTATCGCAATCCCGCCCAATTGCCCGAAGGGGGCGTATTGGTGGTGGGGGCCGGATCGTCAGGCGTGCAAATCGCGGACGAGTTGCAACGTGCGGGCAAGCGCGTCTATCTGTCGGTCGGAGCGCATGATCGCCCACCGCGCGCCTATCGCGGCCGCGACTTCTGCTGGTGGCTCGGCGTGCTCGGCGAATGGGATGCAGAGGTCATGAAGCCCGGCAGGGAGCACGTCACCATTGCGGTGAGCGGTTCGCGTGGCGGCCACACGGTGGACTTCCGGCGTCTCGCGAATCAGGGCATTACGCTCGTGGGCCTCACGAAATCGTTCAATGACGGCGCGGTGACCTTCGAAGCAGATCTTGCGGAGAACATCGCGCGCGGCGACGAAAACTATCTGTCGCTGCTGGACGCGGCCGACGCGTACGCCAAGCGCAACGGCCTCGATCTTCCCGAAGAGCCTGAAGCCCGCGTCATTCCCGCGGATCCGGAATGCGTGACGCACCCGTTGCACGATCTCGATCTGGCGAAAGCCGGCGTGACGTCGATTGTCTGGGCGACCGGATATGCAGTCGATTTCAGTTGGTTGAACGTCAACGCCTTCGATGAAAAGGGCAAGCCGAAACATCAGCGCGGCGTATCGAAGGAGCCTGGCATCTATTTCCTCGGTCTGCCCTGGCTATCGCGCCGAGGGTCCGCATTCATCTGGGGCGTGTGGCACGACGCTAAGCACATTGCCGATCACATCGTCACGCAGCGTAAATACCTGGCCTACTACGATGACTCGCAAGGCCAGGCACCGAGCCGCCGCGAGGAAAGCGTTGAAGGCGTTGAAAACACCTCAGCCAATTCGCGCATCCACAAAGTCAGCGAGATGGGCGTGAATTGATGCGTACGCCTCTTTAATCCGCAATCCATTTCTTCCTACATTAAGGTGCATTGATGAGCCAACCTACGCATACCCGTATCCGCATGTTCAACACGAAGGATACGTATCCGAACCAGACGCTCGACAACGATCTCTGTCAGGCCGTGCGCGCCGGCAACACGGTCTATGTACGCGGCCAGGTGGGCACGGACTTCGAAGGCCGCCTGATCGGCATCGGCGATCCGCGCGCCCAGGCCGAGCAAGCGATGAAGAACGTCAAGCAGTTGCTCGAAGAAGCGGGCAGCGACCTGTCTCACATCGTCAAGACCACGACGTTCTTGACCGACATCCGCTACCGCGAACCGGTCTATCAGGAAGTCGGCAAGTGGTTGAAGGGCGTGTTTCCTATTTCGACCGGCCTGGTGGTGGTTGCGTTGGGTCAGCCGCAGTGGTTGATGGAAATCGACGTTATCGCGGTCATTCCGGATGGATGGACGCCGCCGAAAGCCTAAGGAGCGGGACATGACATTCTCTATCGTCGGACGCTGTCCGGCATCCGGGCAGCTTGGCATCGCGATCAGTTCGTCCAGCATCGCGGTGGGCGCTCGATGCCCATGGTTGCGCGCAGGCGTGGGCGCGGTGGCGACGCAGAACGTCACCCTGCCCGCGCTCGGCCCGCAGATTCTCGATCTTCTGGAGAACGGGCAATTCGATCCCGCCGCCGCATTGGACCGCGTACTCGGAGCGAGCGAGTGGAGCGAGTATCGCCAGGTGACGGTGATCGATGGCCAGGGGCGCACGGCGTTCTTCAGCGGCAAGGAAGCGCTCGGCACGTATCACGCTGTCGCCGGCAAGCAGTGCGTAGCCGCAGGCAACATGCTCACCGGCATCGAAGTGATCGAGGCAATGCTTCCGGCGTTCGAGCAGGCATCCGGCACGCTTGCCGATCGTCTCCTCGCGGCCATGCATGCCGCAATGGCCGCCGGCGGCGAAGCGGGCCCGGTGCATTCGGCGGCGCTCAAGATCGTGGGCGACGTGAGCTGGCCGATCGTCGATTTGCGCGTCGATTGGATTGATGACGATCCCATCGGTCAACTCGACACTCTATGGCAAGCATATCGGCCGCAGATGCAGGACTACTTGACCCGCGCGTTGAATCCGACTGCCGCGCCCAGCTACGGAGTGCCCGGCAATGAATGACCGATCCAGCCGTGCGCTGCTCGAACGGCTGATCGGCTTCGCCACGGTCAGCCGGGACTCCAATCTGGACATGATCGAGTTCATTCGTTTCTACCTGGAGGAACTCGGTGTCGAAAGCGAGCTGTTCTACAACGCCGAGCGCACCAAGGCGAATCTGTTCGCGAGCATCGGTCCGCGTGAGCACGGCGGCATCATGCTGTCCGGCCACACCGACGTGGTGCCTGTCGATGGTCAGGCGTGGACCGTCGATCCATTCCGTCTCACCGAACGCAACGGGCGGTTGTATGGCCGCGGCACGGCCGACATGAAGGGTTTCATCGCCTCGGTGCTGGCGGCGGTGCCCGGGTTTCTCCAGCGCGAGCTGAAGCAGCCAGTTCACCTGGCTTTTTCGTACGACGAGGAAGTCGGCTGCCTCGGCGTGCGGCCGATGCTGGCGGAACTGGAGCGGCGTGCGCACAAGCCGGCCCTGTGCCTGATCGGCGAGCCGACCGAACTTAAGCCGGTGCTGGGCCACAAGGGCAAGCTGGCGATGCGCTGTCAGGTGAAAGGCGCGCCTTGCCATTCGGCCTATGCGCCGTATGGCGTCAACGCCATTCAATACGCGGCTCGGATGATCGGCCGTCTTGAAGAGATCGGCGAGCAGTTGGCGCAGCCCGAGCATCACGACGAGCGATTCGATCCGCCCTTCTCTACCGTGCAGACGGGCGTGATCAAAGGCGGCCGTGCGCTCAACATCGTGCCGGCCGAATGCGAATTCGACTTCGAAGTGCGCGCGCTGCCAGGCTTCGACGCAAACCAGGTAGCCGACGAGTTGCTGACCTACGCCGAGGCTGAGTTGCTGCCGAAGATGCGCGCAGTGCAGTCCGACACCGACATCCGCCTTCAACCGCTCTCCGCCTATCCGGGATTGGCTACCCCGCCCGACAGCGAAGCGGCGCGTCTTTTGGCGCTGCTTAGCGGTTCCGTTGAGTTCGGCACGGTCGCATTCGGCACCGAGGGCGGGCTCTTCGATCAGGCGGGCATTCCAACGGTGGTCTGCGGACCCGGCAGCATGGACCAGGGGCATAAGCCGGACGAATTCGTCACCGTCGAACAATTGCACAAGTGCGATGCGATGCTGGCTCGTTTGGGAGATTACATTTCGGCCGCGTCGTGAGACGTTTATAGCGAGGCCACTGTCTCGCAAGGAAGCAGTGGCTGCCTGAGGCCGCCTGATCGGGCGTCGCCACGGATGGCTAGATGTCGGCGTGGCCAGTTGTCTTCGGCCTCGCCGTACTCCGTGCTTGACTACGGCAGTTTACATGCCGCCAAACGGTTTCTTCACCGTCAGCTTGTTGGTCACGGACGTCACTCCGGGAACGCCCCTGGCGATCGCCTCGGCCTTGCCGATCTGGGCAGCTTCCGTGACCGTGCCATTTAGTGTCACCGCGCCGTCTTTCGCGATGACACTGATGTCTCCGGCGCTGATTTCCTTGTCCTTCCCGATGGCGGCATAAATCTTACGGCGCAGGGCACGGTCCGCTTTCCTGCCCGCGTGAGCCACAGCGCCCGATGCCGCCATCACGGACGCACCTTGCGCACTGGCCGGTGCACTGGCTGCGTCACCGGTCTGGGACCACGCCGTCGTGGACGCTGCAACGAACCATGCGGCGACCAACAACTCGAGTGCCTTGATTGTTTTCATGGATTACTCCGGTTCATGAAGGTGACGAAATCAGAAACTATGGCGAATGCCGACCATGGCCGCAGTAGTGGAGACACCCGGCGCAACCGGAGCCCCATAGATGATCGTCTGGTTCATCGTCCCCTTGTTGTCGACATAGCCGACTTGCGCGTACGCCTTGGTCCTTGGGGACAGGTTGTATTCGGCACCCACTGCGATTTCGCTCGAGTGATTCGCTGAATGGTTCCGGTCCTTCAGGTAGTAGTAGCCGGACGTGATCTTGAAGCGCGGATTGAATTGGTAGCCGAGGCCACCCGACACCATTTCGAAGTCAACGGTGCTGCTCTTCGCCGGGTTCTTGCCGATGCCGTACGAGGCGGACATAGAAAACCCGCTGATCGTATACATCGCGCCGAAATAGTAGAAGCGGTTATTGCTCTGGCCTGTCGCAGGCGCAGCCGGCGCCGCCGGATAGGTCAGCGGGAACGGATTGGTGTCATGTCCGTTGTAGTACACAGCGGACAGGTTCAGACCGTAATTCGAATACTTGAGCACAGCCGACTCACGCGTGCCGCCCTGGAACTGCCCTGCGACGCCACCCGGTGCATACTCTAGCGCAAGCGACGCGCCATAGAATTTTGGCGAACTGTAGACCAACGCATTGCTGTCATAAAGGGCGCCGATTGGAGCATTCGTGCTGGTGCCGGGCCAGCCGGCCGCCTGATTGATGCCGAGCCACGCAGTCAGGATACTGCCGAAATACTGCGCGCCGCGTACGTCGGTTTCCGCCATCGCGTAGATCATCGGGATGATCTGCCGGCCGGCGTCGAACGTGCCAAACGGCCCGGATGCCCCGATCGTTGCATACTGGTTGAAGATTGCGGTCGTGCCCGGCGTATCGGACAGCCCGAACTTGCCGTTCGTGGTGTTGAACGTGCCTTGCAGCTTGAAGTTGATCTTGTAGCCGCCGCCAATATCTTCGCTTCCCTTCAGGCCCCAGTAGCTGGCATAGATGCCGCCGTCCTTGAGTTGATAGACATGCCCCTGGTTACGCGCAGTCGGCAGGAACGTTGCGGTCGAGGTGCTCTGATACAGGAATCCATTGTCGAGTACGCCGTAGAGCGTAACCGACGACTGGGCATGGGCTGATGCTGAAAAAACTATCAGCACTGCCAGGCTGCCTGACTTCAATTTCATTGTATCTCCTCCTGGTTTTGGGTGCGCCGGGTGGACCCGGCAGCTTATCGCTTGTTGCTCGAATGAAACTGTGTTGCTGCCACGTCGGTGTCTCAGGCCGACAGGTAGTAATCGCCGAACTGATTCCGTAACTGGTTCTTGAGCACCTTGCCCGTTGCACCGAGCGGCACCGAGTCGACGAACACCACGGCGTCCGGCTTCCACCACTTCGCAACCCGGGCGTCAAAGAACGTGAGCAGTTCGTCCGCGGCGAGCGTGCTACCCGGTTTCTTCACGATCAGGAGCAGCGGCCGCTCATCCCACTTCGGATGCCGCGCGGCGATGCATACCGCCGTCGTGACTTCGGGGTGCAGGTACGCGACGTTTTCGATATCGGTCGAACTGATCCATTCGCCGCCGGACTTGATGACGTCCTTGCTGCGATCCGTAATCTGCATGAAGCCGTCGGGATCGATCCTGGCCACATCGCCGGTCGGGAACCAGCCGTCGCGCAGCGGTGGTGTGTCGTCACTGCCGAAATACTCCCGCGCGACCCAATGACCGCGCACGAGAAGGTCGCCAGTTGCAGTACTGTCCCACGGCAGCGCCTTGCCTTCCAGGTCGACGATTTTCATGTCGATGCCGAACACCGGGCGCCCCTGCTTCGCCTGAAGCGCGTAGCGCTCTTCCACGTCCAGAGAAACCTGATGTGCCTTAAAACTGCAGACGGTGCCAACCGGGCTCAATTCCGTCATGCCCCATGCATGCACGACGTCGACGCGATGGCGCTCCTGGAACGCCGTCGTCATCGCTGTCGGGCAGGGAGCGCCGCCGATAATCGTGCGCTTCATCGACGAAAACGAACCCGTGATCGCGTCGACATGCGCAAGCAGTCCCTGCCAGACTGTCGGCACGCCGGCCGACAGCGTGACCTGTTCGCCCTCGATCAGTTCATGGAGCGACTTGCCGTCCAGCGCCGGCCCCGGAAACACCAGCTTTGCACCCACCATGCAGGCGATATACGGCAGTCCCCACGCGTTCACATGGAACATCGGCACGACCGGGAGGATCACATCGCGCGCCGAACAGTTCAGCGAATCCGGTAGCGCCGCCGCGTAAGTGTGCAACAGGGTCGAGCGGTGGCTGTATAGCACTCCCTTCGGATTGCCGGTCGTCCCGGACGTGTAGCACAGCGATGACGCGCTGTTTTCGTCCAGCAGCGGCCAGTCGAAAGCGTCGCTTTGACCGTCGACGAGATCTTCGTAGCACAGCAGCATCGCCGACAGGCCATGGTCTCGCGGCATGTGCGCGCGATCGGTCATTGCAACGAAGACCTTCGGGCTCTTGACCCGCGGCGCGACGCTCTCGATCAGCGGTAGAAACGTGAGATCAAAGAACACAACGCGATCTTCCGCATGCTCGATGATGTACGCGAGCTGGTCGACGTGGAGCCGCGGGTTGAGCGTATGCAACACGGACCCGGACCCCGATACCGCGAAGTACAGCTCCATGTGCCGGTAGCCATTCCACGCCAGCGTCCCTACCCGCTCTCCCGGCTTGATGCCGAGGCCTGCCAGGGCGTTTGCCATGCGGCGCGCGCGTTGCGCAAGATCCCGGTACCGATACCGGTGAATGTCACCTTCGACCCGTCGCGACACGATTTCCTGTTCGCCGTGATGGCGTTCAGCATGCGTGAGCAGCGAAGCGACCAGTAGCGGCTGTTGCATCATCAAACCTTGCATCCTTGTTCCCCTGAATGGCTGTATGTTCCCGCGCGGCCCGGATCACGGTGCCGAATTGCACACCGGTGCCTGCACGGAACTGGCGACCGGATCCTCAAGACTCACGACCAGCTTCCCGTCGACGACCCGAACCGGGAAAGTCGTCAGACTCAACCCGCCTGCGCCCGGCATGCAGCCGGTTCGCAGGTCGAAACGCAGACCGTGCGCCGGGCAGCGCAGCACGCACCCCTCAAGCTGACCGCCTGCGACCGAGGCCCCGTTGTGGGGACACGCGTTGTCGATTGCGTGGATCGTGCCATCAATGTTGAACAGAACAATGCTGCGGCCATCGACGAAAGCCAGCTTGCGCTGACCTGGCGCGAGTTCATCGACCACACCAACCGGTATCTGACGTGACATTGCCTGCTCCTTTATCTTCGGACTGCCAACAGCATAGCTCTGACAATCGCCTCGGCGAGAGTGGCTTCTGATCATTCAAGTTCATGGATCAGCGCCTCCGCCATCGGCCATTCACCAAACCCTGCCGCTGGATTCAGGTGACCGACTTCGCCGAGGTCGACGAGCCGACTGCCCCACTCTTTCGCCATCGCCGCGGTACGCTCGAACTGCGCGAGCGGATCGTTGCGGCTCGCACCGACAATGCTCGGAAACGGGAGCGGCTCTCGTGGAATCGGCTGCCAACCGTTCTGGGCGAGCGCATCGAAGGCCGGATAGCCTGCCGGCAGCGGCGTCTCGAGGTCGGCCGGAGCGGCGAGCAGTGCACCGTGAATCTTGCGGCTGTGCTGCTGGGCCCAATGCACCGTGATCATCACGCCCGCGCTATGCGCGACCAGGATCACCGGGCCATCGATTTTCTCGAGGGCAGCATCGAGCGCCGCGACGCGTGCCGCGCAACTGAGTTTGTCGTGCTCGAGCGGCGGCACCGAGACCGCCTTGGACAACTTTTGCTCCAGCAGCGTTTGCCAATGCTCCGCGACGTGGTCGCGTAAGCCCGGCACTATCAGGATGGTTGGTGTCATATCGAGAGTCATGAAGCGGTCTCCATCCTGATCAGTACGGCTTGTCACCGATAATTCCGGCGCGCTCCATCTTGCGGTGACACGGCGGGTAGTCCATCACCGCATAGTGCTGCGTGCTGCGGTTGTCCCAGATCGCGATGCTGTTAGGTTTCCAACGCCAGCGGACCTGGTACTCGGGAATGTAGGCCTGACTGATGAGATAGCGCAGCAGGTCACCCGCGCCCGGATTGGCATCCTGCCCGAAGCGCACGCGCGCCGGCGTGTGGTAATTGGTGAAATGGGTGGTAAAGGCGCTCACGAACAACACCTTCTCACCGGTCTCCGGGTGCGTGCGCACGACCGGATGCTCCGCGTCCGGGAATTGCGCCTTAAGAGCGAGCCGCTTTTCGATCGGCATCGCAGCACCGAAGCTCGCCTCGATGCTGTGGCGGGCGCGCAGGTCTGCGATCTGGGTCTTGATGTGGCCTGGCAAGTTCGCGTAGGCGAGGACCATGTTTGCCCACATCGTGTCGCCGCCAACCGGCGGGCACTCCACGCAGCGCAGGACAGCGCCGAACTGCGGCGCCTCGCGCCAGGTGGCATCCGCGTGCCACGCGTTTTCATACCGGTCGTTGGGCTGATCCGGGTTTTTGTAGATGCGCACGAGGCCCGGATATTCGGGATCGCTGCCGGCGACGGGATGGTCTTCCAGCGCGCCGAAACGGCGCGCGAATGCGACGTGCTCGGCGCGCGAGATATCCTGGTCGCGCAGGAACAGCACCCTGTGCTCAAGCAGCGCCGCCCGGATCCCGGCAAACAGGCTGTCATCGTGGATGGCATCGGCGAGATTCACCCCGACCAGTTCGGCACCGATGGCACACGTCAATTGTTCGACTCGCATGGCCCACTCCTCAGATGACGAAGACCGATGAGCCGGTCGTCTTGCGCGTTTCGAGGTCGCGGTGGGCCTGCGCCGCGTCCTCGAGCGCGTAACGCTGGTTGAGTTCGATCTTGATGCGGCCCGCGGCGACATGCCCGAAGAGTTCGCCGGCGAGTTCGTCCTTCTCGGCGGGGTCGGCGATATAGTCCGCCAGCGCGGGGCGCGTCAGGTAGAGCGAGCCCTTCATTGCCAGAATCTGTGGATTGAACGGCGGGATCGGCCCTGACGCCGTGCCGACGCAGACCATCAGGCCACGGCGCCTGAGCGAATCGAGCGACGCCTCGAAGGTATCCTTGCCGACGCTGTCGAACACGACGTTCACGCCCACGCCGTTGGTCAGTTCGCGCACGCGCTTCGCGACGTCCTCCCGGCTGTAGTAGACGATGTGATCGCAGCCATGCGCACGGGCCACCTCGCCCTTGGCCTCGTTCGATACCGTGCCGATCACGGTGAGACCCAGCAGCTTCGCCCATTGCGACACAATCAGGCCGACACCGCCGGCCGCGGCATGCAGCAGGATAGTGTCGCCCGCCCTGAAGTCATGAATGCGGCGCATCAGGTACGACGAGGTCAGGCCTCGCATCGTCATGCCGGCAGCCGTTTCGCAGGAGATCGCATCCGGCAGCTTGATGAGCGGCGCCGCCGGGACCAGGCGTTCAGTGCTGTAGGCGCCGAGTGTGTTGAGAAAGCCCGTGTAGGTCACCCGATCGCCGACCGTGACGTTGGTCACGTCGGAACCGATTGCCTCGACCACGCCTGCAGCCTCGACACCCATGCCCGCAGGCAGCGGCACGGGGTACAGGCCCGTGCGGAAGTAGGTGTCGGCGAAATTCAGGCCCACTGCCTCATGGCGCAAGCGAACCTGTCCGGGGCCGGGGTCGCCCACCTCAACGTTTTCGTAGCGCAAAACTTCGGGACCACCGGTTTCATGGAAACGCACTGCCTTCGCCATGTCAAATCTCCTATTCATTACTCGAACTGCAAATTTATTTGGCCTGTGATGGGGTGGCCCGTTCTGCTCTCAGGCGCACTTGCCAGGTCTAAAGCTCGCGGGTGACCGTCGGGTCAGCCCCCGGCCTGTTCACGAAGGGCACTCAAACGATCGAGGTCGACGCCATAGTTCCGCTTGCCGATGAAGAAGGCGATTGCCGCGGCGAGAGGTGCAAACGGTACGAGTTGCAACGCGCCGAGCAGCCCGATCCGGTCGGCCACGATGCCCGTCAGGACGGCAGCGGGTGCCAGCCCCAGCAGATTGTTCGCCAGCGTCAGGGTGGCAAACGCCGACGCATGGATCGACGGCGGCGTGAGGTTCGCCACCATCGCACCCGAGGGACCGGTCGCGCCTGCGCTGAAGAACATGCCGGCGCCAATCACGACGAGCTGTGCCGGACCCGCCGGCATCCGGAAACCGATCGTAAGCAACACGAAGCAGATCAGGCAGAAGGCGACGGCGGTGCTCCACTTCCTTTCCCGCTCATGCTTGCTGAGCCGGTCGGTCAGCATTCCGCACGCCACCATGCCGAACGCGGTCGCCAGCACGAACACTGCCGCGCTCATTGCTGCTTTGCCGGTGGACATGCCGTAGTAGCGGTTCAGGAAGCTGGGCATCCATGCCCATACGGCTGCTGGGACCAGCAGATGGATACCGCTGCCGACGTAGGCGCACACGACTGACTTCGTCGAAAAGAGCCCTTTCATCAGCGTGCGGAAGCTCATGCGCACACCGTGGCCCTGCGCTTGCCTGCTCACACTTGCGGGCTGCAGCCGCGCTAGCTGTTTTTCGGTGACGGCAAACCGGTAGAGAATCAGCAGCACGATCCCCAGGGCCGCCATTGCGCCAAACGCCGCACGCCAGCCCAGGTGAGCCGCGACCGTACCCCCGAGCGCCATGCCCAGCACTGAACCGAACGCCCCTCCGGCCATGAACGCGGCGGTAAGCGTGGAGCGCAGCCGCGCCGGAAAGATGCTGAGGACAACTGCGATGCCGACACTGCCATAGGCGGCTTCACCGATACCGACGAAGGCGCGCGCGAGCAGCATTTCGTTATAGTTCGTCGAGAGCGCACAGCCGAGCGTCGCGAGACTCCACATCGCCGCCATCAGGACAATGCTCTTCACGCGACCCCAGCGGTCGGCGAGCACCGACAGCGGAAAGGTGAGCACGCCGACCATCAGCGCGACCACACTGCTCAGCGAACCCAGCCGGGTGTCGGAAAGGTTCCATGCGGCCTTGAGCATCGGGAACACCGCATTCAACACCTGCCGCGACATGTAGTCGGAGAGCAGCAACCCCACCGTCAGGGCAAATACCACCCACGCATACGCGCGCACGTCTTTTTGCGTCGTCGAAACATCGGCCGTCGTGGGCTCAGCATGCGTGAACATGAGTCGTCTCCTTCGTGTCCAGCTCGTTGGCGGCCGCCTTTGCCTTGCAGCGCAAAGGGGCCTTTATGGATACCGTGCAACCCTCCCCTGCCTACCGGAGAGCCCTACCTTTGAAACCCGACCTCCGCGAAGCGTCAGCCGCGCTCCAATCTCTTACGCCGCGCGCAGCGGCAGGTTCTTAACGCCTGCCTTCCGGTTCGGTGCCATGCCGTTGGCCGCGAGTGTCTCGTCGACCGTCTCGTACTGCACGCCGATCTTGTAGATCTCGCGCGCTTCCTTGCCGCTTGCGATCTCGCGGCCCAGTTCGCGGGCCACGCGCACGCACTGCTCGATCTGCTGCACCGAGGTCATGCGGTTGCCGTGCTGGTCGATGATCGTGTCTTCGATGCCGCAGCGCGGGTGCAGGCCCATGGCCATCGCCATCATGTTGAACGGCAGGACGTTCTTCAGCAACGACTCGGCCGTGACCGTGCCACCGTCCGGCGCACGGTGGACGAAGTTGAAGAAGTTGTGCGGGTTCGGACCGTCAAAGCCGCCGCCGATGCCGATCCACGTCAGGTTCAACGGCCCCTTGTAGACGCCCTTGCGCACCAGGCGGTCGAGCGTTTCGAGCGCATGGATACCGGTGAGCTGGAAGTGCGGCTGGATGCCCGAAGCCTGCAGGCGGCGCAGGTGTTCCTCGACCCAGGCCGGACCCGCGGGCACCGTCATTTCGCTGTAGGCTGCCATGAGCGCAGGATTGGCCAGCGACGTGCCTTCCAGGTATTCCGGATAGAGCAACTCCATGATGTTCATCTGCGTGGTGTTGATCGCGACCGTCACCTGATCGGGCTTCGGGTCGAGATCGGCCAGCATGTGACGCGTGTCGTCGGACAGCCACTTCGCGGCCTGGCCGTCGTCTTCCGGTGCAAACGAGATCGAGCCGCCCACCTGGATGATCATGTCCGGCACGGCCGCGCGCACACCCGCGATGAGTTCGTTGAATTTCGACAGGCGCTTGGAGCCCTTGCCATCCAGTTCACGCACGTGCAGGTGCAGGACGGTCGCGCCGGCGTTGTAGCAATCGACGGCCTTCTGGATCTGCTCCTCCATCGTCACCGGAATGTCTTCCGGGAAGTCCTCGGGCATCCATTCCGGGCCATACGGAGCGGTCGTGATGACAACCTTGTCCTGGTTCTCGGGGTGCAGCGAATCGTCGAGGAATTGCATCGTGTTCTCCAATAGGGGGACGGTATTCCGACGCTCGCGACACGGCTGGCCGCATCAAAACTGGTCGGAACATGATGAACCATTGAGATCGCACGATACGGCAATCCTGCAGTACACTTTTGTGATTGGGCGCCATCCTTTTAGCATTTCATGCCACTGCGCGTTAACACCAGTACGTGCGCGCGGGAGGCATTTTCATTACCGGACGGTAAGGCGCTGCCCGTAAGATGCCTGCGGAGGTATCACGATGGAATCGATGCTGCGCTCGGTAGCCATGAACGGCTACTTCGATGTGACGCGGCGGGTCGGACTGAACCCGGTCGAGCTTGCGCAGCAGGTCGGGATCGATACCTCGGCGCTTGCGAATCCGGACGATCGCATTCAGGCAGCCGCCGCGTGCCGGCTGCTGGAACTTACTGCCGAAAAAGCGTCATGCCCAACTTTCGCGCTGCAAATGGCCGAGACCCGGCAGAAGTTCGGTACCGGTGTGGTCAATGTCCTGCTCGCGCACAAACGCACGCTGCGCGAGGTGTTGCTGGCCACAGCCGAATACCGGCATCTGCTAAACGAAGCCCTGGCGGTGTACGTCGAGGACGCGGGCGAAACGGTCACAATCCGGGAAGAACTGGTCGTCGAACCGGGCACCCCAACGAATCAGGCGATCGAACTCGCGGTCGGTGTCCTCTGGCGCCACTCCAGCGCCCTGCTTGGTGATCACTGGAAACCACGCTCCGTCCATTTTGTTCATCAAGGACCGAAAGACCTGACGTTTCATCGCCGGTTCTTCGGCTGTCCGTTGGAGTTCGGCAGCGATTTCAACGGCTTCGTGTGTGCAGCCGCCGATCTCGACTACCCGAATCCCGCCGCTGACCCGGAACTGGTGCGATATGCCGAGAGCCTCGCGGATTCACTCAACGTGACGGGTGTCGATTCGACCGCGCTGGAAGTGCGCAAGGCGATCTACTTGTTGCTGCCCCTCGAGCAGGCCACCGTCGAGCGGGTTGCCCGCCATTTATGTCTGAGCGTTCGCACCATGCAGCGCCAACTTGAACTGGCGCATACCAGCTTCTCGCGTCTGGTCGAGGAAGTCAGGGGCGAACTTGCCGTGCGCTATATGAGCAACCCACGCTATCCCATCGGGCGGGTCTCCGCACTGCTAGGCTATTCACAGCAGGGTTCCTTCACGAACTGGTTTAATGCACGCTTTGGCGTGACGCCGCGTGACTGGCGCAACAGCCATTTGAAATGATCGCGCTGCGCCTTGGGCCTTCGAAGGCTTCGGTCGGAAACCAGTCGTCAAATCACCGAAAGCTCGCCACCACAAATCGCCTGGACACCGGCGCAGACATCCGCCGCTCAATAGTCGACTCGTCCGGCGCAGATAGTGCGACGAGGCCTGTCGACCCAGACAGTCGTGTTCATCACCCACGAGCGTCTGGTGCGCGAGCCAAGACGGATAAACCTTCACTGGTCGCGAACGGCTAATAACTCGTCTCGAGTCCATGCAGCAGTTCGAACGTTGCGTTGAGATGGCGCGACCCGATAGCCAATGTACTGGCGATGCGTGACCAATCCTTCGGAGACGAGCACCTTCAGCGCCTCCCGCAAAGGCGTTTTCGATACGTCGAAGGTGACGCACAGTTCCTTTTCGTCGATCCTGGCACCCGACGGCAACTCGCCTTCATCGATCATCACGCGCAGGCGCGCGCCGATCTCGGCAGCCATGCCGCGAGTGCGCACAAACATTGCAACCCGCGCAAATCGAGGACTCATCTGCGACGTCGTCGGAACCGGAATTGGGAGATGGGTCCAGCGAGTCGAACGCCCAAACCCGAGCGATCGTTTAACCCGCTATCGAGCAAAGGCAAGTCATCGCAATTTTGCATTGTCATTAATTTGACTCGCTATTTAATAAGTTGAAAAAAGGCACTCCATAGACTAGAGTGGTCCGTAACTTCTATCTGCATACCTATTCTAATCTCCAACACGGGAAGCGGATAACAGGCTATCTCGTCATTGATCACGGCGACCCATGGTGGATCAGCTCTAACGTCTTGGTTGTGCCGATCAGCAATCCGAACTATCCATGGCCGCTTTCCGACGCAAGCCAGCGCAATTTATCCTGATACAGATGCGCGAACGGCATATATAGCAGATTTTTATTTGCAAAAGACTCGACTTTATTTCGATCTGCGCCTATATCGAGACGCAAGGTGTGCCCCGTTGTGCCGCATATGAATCTATCGCGATCCAGATTTTATTCCAGGAAAGGGGATCACTATGCAATCCGCATGCAAGGTGATTGGCAATGTGCGCTATGTTCGCCGCGCCCTGATTGTTTTCACTCTGATCGCGGTCGCTGCATTCCAGCCTGCCGCAGGCCAAAGTCGCATCATCAAAGATCTCGGCGCGCTCCCCGGTGGCTTTAACTACAGCAACGCTCTCGGGATCAACGAGCGCGGCCAGGTGGTCGGCTATTCGATCACCGCGGGCGGGAACACGCACGCTTGTCTGTTTGAAAAAGGGGGGGTGACAGACCTGGGCACGTTCCCCGGTGGCAGCGATAGCACAGCTTTCGCGGTCAACAATCGCGGCCAGGTGGTCGGTTCCTCTAGCACCGCACGCGGGAACTCGCACGCCTTTCTGTTCGAACACGGGGTGATGACCGACCTGGGTACGCTCCCCGGCGGCGACGTCAGCGGAGCTGCCGGGATCAACGAGCGCGGCCAGGCGGTTGGTTTAGCGTCCAACCTACGCGGGTACGTTCACGCTGCTCTGTTTGAAAACGGCGTGGTGACCGACTTGGGCACGCTCCCCGGTGGCAGCGATAGCGGAGCTTTGGGGATCAACAATCGCGGCCAGGTGGTCGGCTATTCGTCCATCGCAGGTGGGTACGCGCACGCCTTTCTGTATGAACACGGGGTGATGACTGACCTGGGCACGCTCCAGGGTAGTAACGGCAGCAGCCATGCTCAGGCGATCAACAATCGCGGCCAGGTGATCGGCATATCGTCTACCGCAAGCGGGGACGTGCACGGCTTTCTGTTTGAAAACGGGGTGATGACTGACCTGGGCACGCTTCCCGGTCGCAACGACAGTAACGCTTTTGGGATCAACAATCGTGGCCAGGTGGTCGGCGAGTCGGATCCCGGAACCAACTCGTACTTGCCGCACGCCTTTCTGTTTGAACACGGGGTGATGACCGACCTGGGCACGCTCCCCGGGGACAACTTCAGCGAAGCTGTCGGGATCACCGAGAGCGGCCAGATCGCGGGTAACTCCACGTCGCACGCTATCCTTTGGACACGAGAAAAATGATTGCCGGTCTCTAGTGGTTCACAAATCATGTTGAAATTGCGGGACGAGCATAGCGCGTGGTCTCGCAGCGCTTGCGCCCTGACGGACCAGGGCCAGAGATATTACGCCCGGACAAAACCGCTTGTTGGCGAGATGGATGAAGCCGACAGCGAACTGACAAGCAGCATGCTTAATGCCTCCGGTCTGATCCGGATCGCCGTATCCGCTACTTTCGGCCGCCGTCACATCCTTCCACTCATGCCCGAGCCGTTGTCACTCAATCCCAACCTTCAGGTCGATCTGGTTCTTTCGGACTTCGCGCGAGATATGGTGGAAGATCGGATCGATCTGGCGATCCGGGTAGGCCCCGTCAACGATCTTGATGCGGTTGTGAGGCGCGTGGCTAGCACCCCTCTCGTATGCGTCGGCTCCCGCAGTTACTTCGAGCAATACGGAATACCAAAGACCCCCGCCGAGCTCGTTGATCACAATTGCCTTTTATATGGCGGGCAAACGGAATCGTCCTGTTGGCGAGCGGTTCAGTTCATTGCCCCGGGCGCGGAACATCCCGCGCCCGGGTGCGTGACGGGAGGAGTACGAGGTTTAGCTCCCTTGCAGCCGAATGTCACGCGACGACGCCCCGACGTACACCGTCCCGCCCGGCACATACCGCCAGCCGTTGCGCGACGTGTCCCACACGCTCTGCATGCGCGGCGTGACCGTGATGCGAACGTGGCGTGCTTCACCGGAGTTCAGGCCGATCTTCTCCCAGCCGACCAAACGTCGCGGCGGCTCGTCGCGGTAAGGCACGCCGAGATACACCTGTGGTACTTCCGCGCCCGCCATGCGGCCATCGTTGCGGACCGTGAACGACACGTCGATCGCGCCGTCAGGGCGATGTTTGACGGAAAGCCCCGAGTACGAGAAATGCGTGTACGACAGCCCGTATCCAAACTCGAACATCGGGGTGATGTTTTTCGCGTCGTACCAGCGATAGCCCATGTTCAGTTTCTCTGCGTAGACAGGATCCGGCTCGAACGCACCGCTTTGCCCCCACGTCGGCGTATCCTGATCGCGCACAGGGAAGGTGACGGGCAACTTGCCGGAAGGATTGACCTTGCCGAACAATACGTTCGCGATCGCATTACCACCGCCTTCACCCGGATACCAGGCTTCCACGATTGCCGCCACGCGATCCTTCCACGGCATCAGCACAGGGTTGCCGCTTTCCACGACGACGATCGTGCGGGGATTGGCGTGCGCCACCGCGTCGACGAGCGCATCCTGGTTCGACGGATTCGCAAGGCTCAGGCTTTGCAAATCGCCGAAGTCCTCACCCGCCGGCTGCGCGACGACGACAATTGCGACATCCGAGCGAGCCGCGAGCGCCGCGGCCTGATCGATCTCCTGTTGCGTGTACGCGCGAAACGGCGTCTGCTGATCGCTGTTGCCGGAAAAGCTCACCTGTGCCGACGGCGCGAGCGCGCGAATCGCGGCAACAATGGGTGTGTTCAGCTTCAGCCACGGATTACTCCACCAACTGCACCCAGTCGATGTGCCGAACGTCAAGCCGCCGCAACCCGCGAATGCCCCCGTGACCGGATCGCGTGTATTGCCTGACCCGCCGCCCGTCAGCACGGCTGCATCAGCGTGTCCGCCAATCACTGCAATCCGTGAGAGCGAGGCTGCGGAGAGCGGCAACTGGCTGTTGTCGTTCTTGAGCAAGACCATCGACTGCTCGGAGACCGCCTGTACGAATGCGTTCGCGCCAGCGAAGTTGATCGTAGCGCCACCCTTCGGAGGATCATCCATCACGCCGATGCGAATCATCACGTACAGCTTGCGACGCACCATGTCGTCGAGGCGCGCGGTCGATACCGAGCCGCTCGCGATCGCCTGCCGGACTGCCGTGGGTGTCAGATAGACGGTGGAACCAACGTCTTCTTCCTCGTCGAGGCCGGCGTTGATCGCGTTCGCCGTGCTATGCGTCGCCCCCCAATCCGACTGGACCTGTCCTTCAAAGCGCCAATCGTTCTTTAGCACGTCGTTCAGCAGATGTGCATTCTCGCACGCATAGTCGCCATTGAGCCGGTTATAGCTGCACATCACGCTGCCTGGCTGCGCGCGCTTTGCGGCAATTTCAAACGGCAACAGATAAAGCTCGCGCAGCGTGCGCTCGTCGATCTGGCTGTTGCCGCCCCCCCGGTTATGTTCCTGCTCGTTGCCGGCGTAGTGCTTGATCGTTGCGATGACCTTCTCACTCTGTGTGCCGTCCGTGCGCTCGGCGAGCATCTCGCCGGCGAGCACCGGATCTTCGCCGAGATACTCGAACAGCCGGCCACCGCGCGGCTCACGTGCGAGATTCGTGCCGCCGCCAAGTCCCATTCCGAAGCCCTGGGCACGCAGCTCTATCGCAACCTGTCTGCCGAAATTGGAAGACAGGCGACGATCCCAGCTTGCCGCAAGCGCGATCGTCGCCGGGAAGGTCGTGCTGGCCTGCGACGTGCTGCCGGAGCCCGTCGCGGAGTCGACCATGTTCAGATCAGGAATGCCGAGGCGCGGTACCCCTTGAATGTAGCCCGCACCACCTCCCGGCACGGCAGACATTGCGTATTCCGAATGAATGAACTGCAGCTTTTCGTCGAGCGTCATCTTGCTGACGAAGGTGTCGGCGCGCCGATGCGCGGCCGCTGATCCAAACGCGTTCATCGCAGCTGAGGTGGGCGCGAAATCGAGTGAAAAGTCGGGTACATCTGCACGGGCAGCGACGCACACGGCCGCCGCTAACGCGACCGCTGGCCATAGTTTCTTCTGCATATTTGTCTCTCCGAGATTCTGCTTTTGTTGGAATGCGGAAGCGGAGCGAGTCCGACAGGTTCACACCGGACACGAAGGCTGGCGACGCAGGGTGGCTGCGCAAACGTTTGCCTGCCCGAGCGGAATCGGGACCATCGGATTGACTGTAGCGACTCTCCGTGCTGAGTAATGTAAGAATGTAGTCTGACTACAGCATCAGTAGTTTTACCAATACGATGCGTTTTTATGCTGAATGACGGTTGCCCGTTAAAACTATTGGCGATTAAACGCATTGAACGCGCAAAGCCCAATGCATTCAGCATGACGAAGAATACGTCAGAGAAGGTTACGAGAAGAGACGCCCTATTCCGTCGACATTGAGGATGCGAAATGAATGAAATCATCCAATCCGCCGCAGCGTCCGCGAACGGAGACGGCCTCTTAGATGTGAGCTCACTGAGCGCTGCGGAGCGGGGGCAATTGCGAACGGGGCTGGTCGTATGGCCGCCACTGATACAGCGCTAAAGCGCCAGACCTCCGACGGGGCGCCGGAGGCCAGGCGGCACAGATCATCGCGCAGTGCCTGCACTTTTCATAGGAATGCCGCTCGGGTGCGGATTCGCGTCACTCGTGTCCTCGGGCAGCAAGTTACCGTCAGCAAGACTTTCGTCGGCATGTGCGGTAGCCGGGTAACGCTCCGGATAGAAATGACGCTCGGCAACCTGCGCATCAAACGTATGCGACCACTTTGCAATCACGACCGTAGCAAGGCTGTTACCGATCGTGTTGCAGGTGGCAATCGCCATTGACATGAAACGGTAGACACCGAAGATCACCGCGACCCCTTCAACAGGCAGAATGCCGGTCGACGCCACCGTCGCAGCAAACACCACAAACGATCCGCCCGACACCGTGGCGGCACCCTTGGAGGTCAACAGCATCAACAGAAGTAGACCCACCTGATGCTGCAGCGTAATTGGTACGCCATACGCGTGAGCAATGAACAGCACGCCCATCGACATGAACAGGGACGTCCCGTCAAGGTTGAATGCATAACCCGTCGGCAGCACGAGCCCGACAGTCTGCTTCGCGCAGCCAAGCCGCTCGAGTTTGATCAGAAGACGCGGCAGCGCGCTCTCGGACGACGCAGTGCCCAGCACGATGAAGATCTCGTCCTTGATATAGCGCAGGAAGCGCCACAGACTAAAACCTGCCAGCTTCGCGATGATTCCCATGACCACGGCGATGAACAGGATCACGACCGCATAGAAACTGAAAACGAGCTGGGCAAGCGCAATCAGCACAGCAGTACCGTTGCTACCCACCGAATAAGCGACGGCGCCGAAGGTGCCGAGCGGCGCCAGCTTCATCACCAGGTTGATGAACGAAAACAGGACTTCGGAAACAAGATCGAGTCCCTCGTTGATCCTGACGCGGCGGCGTTCAGGAATCGCGAGTATCCCGATACCGACCATCACGGCCAGCACCACCACCTGCAGCAATTCTCCCTTCACGAAGGCGCCGATAAAGTTGTCCGGCACGATGTGCATGACAAACGCGACGAAGCCTTGTGACTCCATCTTTGCAACCACCGGCGGTGCCGCTCCGACGGCGACGGCCGTCATGCCTTTTCCGGTTTGCAGCAGGTTGCCCGCCAGCAGGCCGACTATCAAGGCAATGGTCGACACCACTTCGAAATAGACGATCGAGCGCCATCCCACGCGGCCCGCGCTCTTGACGTCACCCGCCGACGCGATGCCGTGCACGATGGTGAGAAACACCAGCGGCGCAACACCGGCCTTGATAAGCGACAGGAAGATGTCGCCCAGTACCTTAAGCTGCCCACCCACCTTCGGGAAAATCAGACCGACGGCAATCCCGAGAATCAGCCCGACCAGAACCTGCATGCCCAGCTTGCGGTACCACGGCAGCCTTCTGGGCGGCGGAACGTCCGGCGTTTCGTTTGATGCGATATCGTTGTTCATGATGTGTGCTCCTCCACGCCTTTCACTCAGATGCCGCTGGACAATTCGACGGCGCGATCAACCATGTGCGGCGCGAGGCCGAGATAGTTGGCTGGATCGGTCATGCGATCGATCGCCGGGCGGTCGAAATGCGTGGTGACTTCGGGCAGGGCCGCTAGCGCTTCGGCAAGCGTGCCGCCTTTCTCGTTCACGGTACGGCAAGCGTCGTAGACGATATCGTGTGCCTGTTGGCGGCCGGTGAACGGTGCCATTCCCATCATGACCGCCTCCGCGACGATCAACCCCCTGGTGATGCCCAGGTTATGTTTCATGCGTTCGGTGTCGACGATCAATCCCCCGAGCGCGAACTTCGCCTGATGCAGCGCACCAGCCGAAAGAATGAAGCTCTCGGGAATCGCAATCCATTCCGCGTGCCACGGGCCTGTGGCGCGCTCGAAATCCTGGATCATCGCGTCGACCATAAGACCCGCGTGCTGACGCACCGCTTTCGCCGCGGCCAGCATCAGTTCGCTGGAAATCGGATTGCGCTTTTGCGGCATGGTGCTGCTCGCTCCGCGCCCCTTGACGAATGGCTCGTACACTTCAGCGAACTCCGTCGACGCCATGATCATGATGTCGAGCGCGATCTTGCCGAGTGAGCCGGTTACGAGTGCGAGCAGGTTGACCGCTTCGGCGAAACCATCGCGCGCCACGTGCCACGTGGTTGCGGGTACGCCGAGCTTCAGTTCATCGGCGAGCGCCTTCTGAACCTCGAAACCTTTGTCGCTGAGCGAGGCCAGCGTGCCCGCGGCCCCCGCGAATTCGACAACGGCCACCCTCGGACGCAGTTCGGCGAGGCGTTGCTGATGCCGGTCGAACATCGCGAGCCAGATCGCGACCTTGTAGCCAAACGTGACGGGCAACGCCTGCTGCAAGTGCGTGCGGCCCGCCATTGGCGTATCGCGGTGTTTCTTTGCAAGATCGACCAGAATCGTGCGCAGTTCGCGTATGTCGCTGTCGATCACATCGAGCGCATCGCGCACCTGCAGCGAGACCGCCGTATCCATGATGTCTTGTGTCGTCGCGCCCCAATGGACGTAGCGCCCCGCTTCGCCGCACATGCCGACGAGCTGGTGAACGAGCGGCAGAATCGGATAACCCACAATGTCTGTCTCCTCGCGCATGTGATCGAAATCGATCCGCTCGATCGTCGATTCACGGGCGATCACTTCCGCCGCGTCGGCCGGAATCACGCCGACGCGCGCTTCAGCCTTGGCCAGCGCCACTTCCACGTCGATATAGCGCTGCACGAGCGCGTAATCGGAGAACAGCGCACGCATCTTCGCCGTGCCGAAGGCGTCACGAAACAGGATTGAATCGACCACGGTGCTGGCCATAGGGATAGTGCGACTCGTCATGACGACCTCTTGGAAGTGCAGGAAACCGGTTTAAAAGGGTCGGGACAATTCGCGAAAATCACCGATATGTCCGGACATAAACAAATTAATATGTCCGGACATGTTGAACAAGTTATGATTTACCCTGGCCTCTGATAAATCGACTGCATCGCCACCGAAAAATGAACAGACCGCACTTCGCCGATATCGCCCGCGACCTGACTCAGGGCATTGCGTCCGGCCGCTATCCGGTGGGCTCGTATCTGCCCACCGAACTTGAACTGCGCGACCACTATCAGACGAGCCGGCATACGGTTCGCGCAGCACTGCATGAATTGCAGCAGTTGGGGTTCGTGTCGCGGCGCAAGAACGCGGGAACGCGCGTCGAATCGGCGCAGCCGAAAAACGAGTTTCGGCCGTCGCTCGCATCGGTGGACGATCTCGTGCAGTTCGGCTCAGAGCACTTGCGTCTCGTGCAATCGACGGAGGAGATCATCGCAAGCGGCAAGCTCGCCAAGACGCTGAAATGTGCCGACGGTACGCGATGGCTGCGCGTGTCGAGCCTGCGCATCGACGGCGACAGAGAGAGTCCGCCAGTCGGTTGGACCGACGTATATATCGACCCGGCTTATACGGAAGTCGCAGAGGCTGCGCGAGCTCAACCGGATACGCTGATCAGTTCGTTAATCGAAGCGCGCTATGGTCGCTGCATCGCGGAGATCCAGCAGGACGTGCACGCTGCTCTGATTTCGCAGGAGATGGCGGAAAGGCTGAAAGTCAAGAAGGGGACTGCGGCACTTGAGATTGTGCGGCGCTATCTTGATTCCGCGGGGGAAACCTTCGAGGTGTCGATTAGCGTCCATCCGGCCGAACGCTTCTCGGTTTCGATGCGACTGAAGCGCTCCGACGCTTAGCTTATCGAGTCGACTGAAAACGCTATGTCCTTCTGTGCTTCGAGCACCCTTAGACGCTCAGCCAACGCAGCCCTGATCGAGTCGTAGGCACCGCCGCCAAGCGTCAGGCGTAACGGCGGATGTGCCAGGTCCGCCGCGACGATCATTGCGGTGACCGTCTTGCCGGCATCGCCCCGAATTGCAAAGCTGTTGGACGCGATTGCCCGCCTGACGTCGCCCGCCGGAGTATCGTCGTACTCGGGCATCGGCACCGCGTGATCGAGACCGGCACCGAACTGCGTGCTTGTCGGCCCCGGCTCCACGATCACGAAGTCGATGCCGAATGGCCCCACCTCCTTCGCTACTGACTCGACGAAACCTTCGATGCCCCATTTCGTAGCGTGATAGAGGCTGAAATTCGGATAAGCGATCTGTCCACCTTCGGACGAGACCTGAACGATCCGGCCGCCGCCCTGGCGGCGCAGGTGAGGCAACGCCGCACGGATGACGTGAATCGATCCTGTGAGATTGGTGGCAATCTGCCGCTCAATCTGTTCATCGGTCACTTCCTCGGCCGCGCCGAATAGCCCGTAGCCCGCGTTGTTCACGACCACATCGATGCGGCCCATCGCTTCGAATGCGGCGGAGATATTCGTGTGCACCTCGCGGATGTCGGTGACATCGAGTGTCAGTACATGCAACCGGTCGTCGTACTGTTGTTTCAGCTCATCGAGCGCCCCTTCGTGCCGCAGCGTCGCGACGACCCGATCGCCGCGTTGCAGCAGGTGCTCCGCGAGTAGCCGGCCGAGGCCTGACGACGTGCCGGTGATAAGCCAGGTCTTCATCATGGTGTGTCTCTCCCTAGAGTGGATGGAATGGCATTGCCTGATCACCAGTCTAGGTACCCGTCATTGGTCAGAGAAGTCTCTATAGTACGTATGACCCCGTGAAAATTCGCCACCAATGACCAAGCCGACACTTGCCGATCTCACCGCGTTTTCCGCTGTCGCAACGCATCGGAGTTTCCGCCGTGCCGCCGATGCACTCGGCGTTTCGCGCTCCTCGCTAAGTCACGCCATGCTCGCCTTGGAGCGCGAATTGGGCGTACGCCTGCTCAACCGCACGACGCGCAGCGTGTCGCCGACAGAAGCCGGCGAAGCATTGCTCGCTCGGCTTGCACCCGTGCTCCGCGATCTCGACGAAGCACTGGATGCCGTCGCCGATGCGCGCGGCAATCCGAGCGGCACGCTCAGGATCAATGCCAATGAGAGTGCGGCGCGACTGTTATTGAAAACGGTGGTGCCGCGTTTCCTGAAGCGCTTTCCCGGCATGGCGCTCGATCTGGTTGCAGAGGGACGGCTCGTCGATATCGTCGAGCAAGGTTTCGATGCCGGAGTACGGCTTGGCGAGTCGATTCCGCGCGATATGGTGGCAGTGCGCATCAGCGGTGATCTTCGCTTCGTAGTCGTTGCAGCGCCTTTGTATCTCGCAGGTCGAACACCACTCATCACGCCCGACGACCTTCGTAGCCACGACTGCATTCGCCAACGTCTGCCGAGCGGCAAACGCTACCGCTGGGAGTTCCGCAAGCACGGGCAGGAGGTGGCAATCGATGTTCCCGGCGTGCTCACGCTGGATCACAACGGTCTGATGGTCGAGGCCGCATCCGATGGTTTGGGCCTCGCGTATGTACCGGAGTCCACGGCCCGCGACTGGCTGGACGACGGCCGGTTGGTTGCCGTGCTGGAAGATTGGTGCCCGTTCATCCCGGGGCTCTGCCTGTACTATCCCGGGCATCGCCACGTACCTGCTGGTCTGCGGGCGTTCATAGACGTGCTGAGAGAGGTCAATCACTAGCGCGTGTGAATGTTCATCCGAAGAATTTATTGAGATGCCGCACGGTTTCTTCCGGTTGCTCATCTGGAATCCAGTGCCCGGTATTGGGTAGCTTTAACACTGTCGCGTCAGGGGCAGCCGTGCCAAGGAAAGCGGCGAGGAAGTCGTAGCTGATACCGTTGACTTCGGCGTAAGCGTTCGTGAAACCTGGCAGCGTCGCGACAAGGTCGGCGTCGTCTATCGGACCGAGTGATGAAGGAGGCATGTGATTTCCTAGAACATTGTGTTGGCGTTCCTGGAAGAGGTGGGTACCGGCTGCAATACGTCCCAATGCTCCAATATCTTGCCATCGGCATCGAAGCGGAAAATGTCGACACCCGCAGTTTCCTGACCGGCCCATTCCAGGTAGCGCACGTGCACAAAAGCAAGATCGCCATCTATCGCAATGCGTTTAACCTCGCATGGAATGCGCCCGGCCTGCTTGATGTAGCCCAAGATGCCATCGAGCCCATCTGGAAAAAGCGGATTGTGTTGAATATATGGCCCGCTCACGAAATCCGGATACAGGTTCGCCTGGCCCTTGTTGAAGATCTTCTCGTAGATAGTGTCAAGCACTTGTAGGACGTGATCCCTGTTCATGATTTCGCCTCCATGTTTTGTAGCCCTCATTGGAAACGTTCTTTGGAAGATGATCCATACCTATATGGTGCTAAAACATAGCAATTCGTCTCATTCTGCTAGGATACGGACATGAATGCGTTGAACGGTTGGTTGAAAACAGTCCGTGCCGACGGCTTGGTGCTGGTGCGCACACGCGTGGCAGGCCCATGGGGGTTCGAGGTGCAACCTCGCAACGCCGTGGTGTTCCACTTCGTGGCGGAAGGGCGTGCTTTCGTGCGCCAACCCGAGACGAAAACGATGGAATTGCAGGCTGGTGAACTAGTCTTGTTCCCGCGTGGCAGTGCGCATGAAGTGGCGCATTCTGGGCGAGGCAAAGTCATGCCGCTGGAAACGTTCCTGGCTATGCGTGATGGTGTCGTCGACCGCGACCCAAAGGCCACCACGCTGATTTGCGGCCAGTTCGACGTAGATCAGCACTTGGCGCTTCCCGCTCTGCGGGCGCTACCACAAGCCGTGTCGCTCCGCGCTGGAATGGAACCTGGATGTTCACCGCTATGCGACACGTTGCGGATGCTTCGTAACGAAGTGGAGACGCCGAACTTCGGGAATCAGATCGTGGTTCGTAACCTGCTCTCGTCCTTGTTCGTCTACTTCATGCGCGATTGGGCCGACGCTGCATCTCCGGCAACAAACGACTGGTTTTCGGCGCTGCGTTCGCCGCACATCACACGGGTTCTCGCGCGCATACACGAAGCACCCGAACGTGCGTGGACACTGGAGGATCTCGCCAAAGAAGCTGGTTTGTCGCGCGCTGCGTTCGCCCGCAACTTCAGCAATTCAGTAGGTGAACCACCGCACAGCTATCTAACGCGCTGGCGCATGGGGATTGCCGCTCAACTGCTCGAGCAGACCGATCTGCGACTTCGCGATATCGCCGCGCGCGTTGGATACGAGTCAGAATTTTCCTTCAGCCGCGCCTTCAAATCGACTCGTGGCGTCGCGCCGATTCAGTATCGGCGCGCGAGACTCGATTGTCGCTGAGGGAAGTCCTTGCAAACAGAATCGGCCGATTCCGGTCCAATGCCGAACCCGAACCCGCATATTCGCGGCGAGGAGGCCGGCTACATGATCATCATTCAACTTCGCAGGGATCGATGTGCGGTGGAAATGCGTGTCCACGACGCAATTCACGCGAAGTATCAGCGCGGGCCGTGGCGAAGCCCGATGATGGCGTCGAGCCTGGAGCTGACCTTCATCAGGCGATCGGTGACTGGCTAGCGACGAAAACCGCCAATTGAGCTGCGAAAGCACGTTTGTAGGCGGGCCGCGCTTCGCCGCGGGCGACATAGGCGGAGAGGTTCGGATATTCGTCCAGCAGACCCGATGCTTTCAACCTCAGTAGCACCGACACCATAATCAGGTCGCCCGCGCTGAACGCACCATCGAGCCAGTCGGCGTTGCCAAGGCGATCGGACAGCTCGCCCAGCCGGTCACGGATGCGATCCTCGACGATAAGCAGGCGCTCGTCGTACCAGGTCTTGTCCCGCTCCATGAATTTGGTGGTCTGGAGATCGAGGATCGGCGGCTCAACCGTGTTGAGCGCGGCAAACATCCATGCGATCGCGCGTGCCCGGGCATTCGCATCGTCAGGTAGCAGGCCTGCGTGGCGCTCTGCGATATAGAACACGATCGCCCCCGACTCGAACAGGACAAGCGTGCCTTCTTCATAGGTCGGGATTTGCCCAAAAGGATGAAGCGCTCGATGCACGGGTTCCTTCATTGCACCGAACGAAACAAGACGAACCTCGTAAGCCTGGCCGACTTCTTCAAGCGCCCAGCGAACACGCATGTCACGCGCCAGTCCTTTGCCGCGATCGGGCGACCGTTCAAAGACGGTGATAACGGGGGTCAGTGGAGGGGGCACGGTGATTTCTCCTTTGCTGGATGTCTCGTTGAGTGCCGGATACGCAACTCCAGCGCTCACCTACTCGACGTTCGAGATTGGGCTAAATCGACATCGCTGAACTAATTTTATTAGACGCCCCAATTGCCGACCTTCGTGGCCGGAGGGCGAGGGTCGACTTGTGCCTGATACAGGCCGATCTGCGGGACTGCCTCATCCATTCAGCATCGGACCGTGGCCAGCCACCAGGCGACATTCAATCAATCGCTCCAAAGCGGACATAGGGATGATTTGCAGACCATTCTCCGATATGCTGCTTTATGCATTTCAGCGAGAGGAGAATCATGAGTAAAGTATTCGTCAACATTGGACTTAGCCTCGATGGCTACATGGCACCGGAAGGAATGACCATGGAGAATTGGGACACGCCTGAGTACAAGAACTGGGGCGCCAAGTGGGGTGCGCTGATGGCCTGGATCTTCAATCAACAGTACTTCCGCCAGAACCTCAAGCTCGGACCAGGGGGAGAGACCGGCCCGGTCAATGACCTGCTTCGCAGCACCACGGAGCGCATCGGCGCCAACATTATGGGCAAGCGAATGTTCGAGCAAGGCGAGCGCGCCTGGCCGGAGGAGGCTCCGTTTCACACACCGGTATACGTTCTTACGCACGAGAAACGCGAACCCTGGGTGCGCCCGGGTGGGACGATCTTCCACTTCGTCAATGACGGGCCGGAGCGTGCCCTTGAGCTGGCTCGGGAATCCGCAGGCAGTCGTGATATTCGTATCGCGGGTGGAGCCGATGTGATCCAGCAATACCTGACCATGGGTGTCGTTGACGAGCTGGAAATCGCCTTGTCACCCGTGTTGTTCGGCGGTGGGCGGCGTCTCTTCGAGAACCTGGGCGAGCCAGGGCCGCAGTTTCGCATTGACAGGGTTCTTGATGGTCCAGCCGCCACACACTTGCGCTATGTGCGTCAGTGAGGGCTGCCTGACAATCGGTTGCGCGGACGGTCCGATTTTCCTCAAACGCGCCAGACCTCGTAGGGCACCGGCTTTCCACGTCTGGAAAGCCGGCGGGTCCAGCCCGCAGTGCCGCATTCCCCACAAACGAAGGGTCAGCATCATTCCGTCAAGCTCACGCGCCTTGTCAGTGATGCAGTAGGCGTGCCGCCTGGGTCGCTCCTGATAGACCCGACGCTCGATGAGCCCGTTGTCCTCCATTGTTTTGAGGCGCTGGGTAAGCAGGTTGGGCGACATTCCGGTCTGTGCCTGAATGCCGTCGAAGCGGTCATTCCCCATTCTCAACTCGCGCAGGATCAGGAATTCGCTGTCTTGCCTTAGCTGCGATCAAGACTGCTCAGAGCACCAAAGAATCCTCGCAGGATCGATGTTCGTTGGCGGTTCTTGTCGGGACCATTGGCCGCGACGAAACGCAATATCAGCGAAGGTAATTCCAGTATCGCGGTCTATCTCATCTGCTGCTTGTGGATTGCCGCGATGACGGGATCATAGATCTCTTACCTTTTATTTGTAGAGCCAAGGCTTATAGGCAATCTCGATGTTGTATCCGTCCGGATCGCCGATGTTCGCCGCGAAGTAGTCGGCACGCCATTCGGGCCGAAGGCTCGGTTCCTTCTTTGAAGTAGCTCCCGCGTCTATCGCCGCCTTGTAGCTGGCCCTGACAGCGTCCGCGCTCCTGGCGGTGAATGCGACGTAAAGGTCTTTGGCGACTTCGCCATTCTTCAGCCAGAAACCAGGATTGCTATTGATCGCGAAACCGTGCAGTTGATCGAACTTGTAGGGCATGTCGATGCCAAGCGGCTCAAGCAGCTTCTTGTAAAATTCGTTCGACCGTTCCAGGTCAGAGACGGGGAGATAAATATGGTCAATCATGGCTTTCCTCTTCTAGTGAAGACAACGTATGCGGACACGATCGTTCTCCTACTTTGTCAATCGATTACCGAAATTGCAATGAAAACCCTTGGGCCGTAGCCCGCGTTATTAACCAAGAAGGCGTTTTACCTGTTGCCGCCGTTCGCGAAGATGATTTCTCCCGTGAGCCAGCCCGCATCATCCGAGGCAAGAAATACGGCCACACGTGCGATGTCCTCGGGTTGCCCGACGCGGCCCAGCGGAGTACTGGCGATTATCTGCTTCTTAAACTCCGCTCCCATGACGCCTGCCGCTTGCGCACCCTCCGTTTCGGTTCCACCGGGACTGAGAGCGTTAACGCGGATTTTCCTGGGGCCGAACTCTTTTGAGAGCACGCGCGTCAAGCCATCGACAGCGCTCTTTGACGCCACGTAGATCGAAAGGGTCGGGTCGGCAGCGACACTCTCCGTCGATCCGATGTTGATAATGCTGCCGCCTTCCGCACCGAAGGCCGGCAAAGCGGCTTCGATCATGAGGAACGTGCCAAGCACATTCGTGTTGAACTGACGGTGAAACTCCTGCTCGATGAACTGCTCGAAGGGTGCAAACGAGAAGACGCCCGCGTTGTTCACGAGCACATCCAGACGGCCGAAGGTATTTTTCGCCTCCGCGACGAGGCGTTGCGCGTCGGACCTCTGCGCCACGTCGCCTTGCACGGCGATAGCTCGCCCGCCTTTGCCGGTGATCTCACGCACTACCCGTTCCGCGCCCGCTTGATCGCGCACGTAATTCACGATCACCACCGCGCCTTCCGCGCCGAAGGCTTTTGCAATGCCCGCTCCGATTCCTTTTGAAGCGCCTGTCACTATCGCAACCTTATTGTCGAGCCGTTTCATGATGCATCACCTCGTTTGAACACCTCGTTTGTCGGTGATGCAAATCTATCAATTCCACCAGGCGCGAACTAGACGTTAATTTTGGATAGCATCGATCCCATTGAGGAATAGATCAGTCGTCCATTTCGGCGAGCAGCTCAGCCAGAAAGTCAACAAACACGGCGACTTTGCTGGGCAGACTGCGGGACGCGGGTCGCACGGCACTGATCGGAATTCTGGCCGGCTCACAATCGCGCAGGATTCGCCGCACGGTTCCGGCGCGTATGTCGGCCGCAAAAAGCCAGTATGGCGCCTGGGTGATACCGAGGCCGGCAAGGACCGCGGCGCGTTGCTCTTCGCCATCATTGGTGCGAAACGATGCCGCCGCCTGATGGGATACCACCCCGGCGCGGCTGGCGAAGGTCCAGGGTCGCGGTCCATCCCGTGAGACAAAAAACACGCCGTCGTGGCGGTCGAGATCGCTCGGTCGCTTCGGCACTCCTCTGCGTTCCAGATAGTCCGCAGACGCTACGGCGACGAGGGCGAACTCGCCGATCTTGCGTGCGATAAGGCTAGAGTCCGCAAGGGCGCCATTGCGAATGGCGAGGTCGACGCCCTCGTCAACGAGATTGATCGTCCGCTCGGAGACGAGCGACTCGACAACGACCTTGGGATAGCGAACGCGGAACGCAGGGAGTTGCGGCACGACATAGAGTCGAGAGAAGGCGGGCGCGGCGCTGACACGCACCACGCCGGACGGCGAGACCTGTCCCGAACCGATGCGGGATTCCGCTGCATCGAGATCGCTGATGAGTCGTACGGCAGATTCGTAGAAGTCGCGCCCGGCCTCGGTCAGGCTCAGGCTGCGGGAGGTGCGCATAAGAAGCTGCGCACCGAGATGTTCTTCGAGCGCGGCAACCTGTTTGCTGATCGCCGGCTGCCCTGTCCCAAGCTCACGCGCAACCGCTGAAAAGCTCCCGCTTTCTACGACGCGCACGAATATCTTGATGCCTTCGAGCCGATCCATCCGATCCTCCTACGGGGAATGGGCTATCTTACCAAGGAATAGATCATGCATGATCACGGGCAAATCTATTCCGGAATTGAGGGGGCCTCTCCGGGCCGTTTTGCGGCTCTTGTGACGAAGCAGGAGGTAGTTACCTTGGGAAAGCTCGGCGTGTGAGATAGTCAAACCTCACTGAGTGGAGCCTATGGCAACAAGAAATCCATCACACGTGGCGCATTGCCAATGTGGCGCGGTCGAGATCAGCGCCTGGGGTCAGCCCATTATGGTCAATGCGTGCTACTGCGACGACTGCCAGACGGCAGCCCAACGTCTCGCCGCATCCGCCAATTCAGGGCGAGCGTCCAGCGTCGACGGCGGCACGGAGTTCATGGTGTTCCGCCGCGATCGCATTGCCTGCACGCGGGGCGCAGACCGACTCCAGGCGATGAGGCTGACCGCCCCCTCGAAGACCAGACGGATGATCGCGAGTTGCTGCGCGACACCGATGTACATGGCCTTTGACGACAAGCGGCCCTGGGTGTCAGCGTTCCGCACCCCTTTCGGAGCGGATGCGCCGCCGGTGGAAATGCGGATCTGCACCCGATTCAAACGCTCGGAAGTGGAGGCCGAAGACGGCTTGCCCAGCCATCCCGGATACCCTCCCGCAATGATGGTCCGGATCCTGGCCGTCTGGCCGTTCATGCTGTTCAGCAGGCCGGTCGGCGCTTTGCCGTAGCGCGATTGTTCGATGCCATTGGACTCATTCCCCCGGCACCCTCACCCACCCCTCCATCAACACCCGTGCACTCCGGCTCATGATTGCTTTGGTGACCGTCCACTCCCCGCCTTCCTCCCGAGCCTCGGCCCCTACTCGCAGCGTTCCCGACGGATGCCCAAACCGCACCGCATCCCGCGCGCCGCCGCCGGCAGCAAGATTCACCAGCGTCCCTGAAATCGCCGCTGCCGTACCAATCGCAACCGCTGCAGTCCCCATCATCGCGTGATGCAGTTTGCCCATCGACATCGCCCGCACCAGCAGATCGACGTCACTCGCGGCAACGCGCTTGCCGCTAGAAGCCACGTAGTCGGCAGGCTTGGCGACAAACGCAACCTTCGGCGTATGCTGCCGCGTCGCGATCTCATCGATGTTCTTGATCAGGCCCATACGCACCGCACCATGCGCGCGAATGGTCTCGAACATCGCAAGCGCCTTCTCGTCGCTATTGATAGCGTCCTGTAGTTCGGTGCCCTTATAACCGATCGCTTCCGCATCCACGAATATGGTCGGGATACCGGCATTGATCATCGTCGCCTTCAGCGTGCCGACACCCGGCACCTCGAGGTCATCGACCAGATTCCCCGTCGGGAACATCGCGCCGCCCGCGCCCTCCTCTTCGGCAGCCGGGTCCATGAACTCAAGCTGAACTTCAGCCGCCGGAAACGTCACGCCATCGAGTTCAAAGTCGCCGGTTTCCTGCACAGCGCCATCGGTAATAGGCACATGCCCGATGATCGTCTTGCCGATATTCGCCTGCCAGATGCGCACAACAGCCACACCGTTCTGCGGAATCCGGCTCGCATCGACGAGACCCGCGCTAATCGCAAACGGCCCCACCGCAGCAGAAAGATTGCCGCAATTGCCGCTCCAATCGACAAACGCCTTATCGATGGAAACCTGCCCGAACAGATAGTCCACGTCATGATCCGGCTTGCTGCTCTTCGCGATGATGACCGTCTTGCTCGTGCTGGAAGTCGCGCCGCCCATACCGTCGATCTGCTTGCCATACGGGTCCGGGCTGCCGATCACACGCATCAGCAGCGCATCGCGCGCGGCGCCTGGCACCTGGGCGGCCTCCGGCAAATCCTGCAGCCGAAAGAACGCGCCTTTGCTGGTGCCGCCGCGCATGTACGTCGCCGGAATCTTGATCTGAGGTTTGTGAGCCATGAAAGTAGTGTCCTGATGAGAGAAGCTCAAAAGCCTTAAGCCGCTGCCTTCGTCGATTCGAGAAAGTCCTGAGCGAAGCGTTGCAACACGCCGCCGGCTTCGTAGATCGACACCTCTTCCGCCGTGTCCAGGCGGCACGTCACCGGCACCTCCACGCGCTCACCGTTCTTGCGATGAATCACGAGCGTGAGGTCGGCGCGCGGTTTGCGTTCGCCGATCACGTCGAAGGTTTCGGTGCCGTCGATTGCGAGCGTAAGACGATTCACGCCAGGCTTGAATTCCAGCGGCAACACGCCCATGCCCACCAGATTCGTGCGGTGAATCCGCTCGAACCCTTCCGCAACAATCGCTTCCGCGCCAGCAAGACGCACACCCTTCGCTGCCCAGTCGCGCGACGAACCCTGGCCGTAGTCAGCACCGGCAATCACGATCAGCGGCTGCTTGCGCTCCATGTAGGTTTCGATTGCTTCCCACATGCGCGTCACCTTGCCCTCAGGCTCGATGCGCGCCAACGAACCCGCCTTCACCTTGCCGTCTTCCAGCACCATCTCGTTCTTCAGCGTCGGATTCGCGAAGGTGGCGCGCTGCGCGGTCAGGTGATCGCCACGGTGCGTTGCGTACGAATTGAAGTCCTCTTCCGGCAAGCCCATCTTGGCGAGGTACTCGCCGGACGCACTGTCCGCCAGAATCGCATTCGACGGCGACAGGTGGTCGGTCGTGATGTTGTCGCCCAGCACGGCAAGCGGACGCATACCGGTAAGCGTGCGCTCACCGGCAAGCGCGCCTTCCCAATACGGCGGACGGCGAATGTACGTGCTCATCGGACGCCAGTCGTACAGCGGATCAGCCTTCTCACCCGTATCGACGGAGACCGCGAACATCGGCTCATACACTTTGCGGAACTGCTCCGGCTTCACGCTCGAAGCGACGATCGCGTCGATCTCTTCATCCGACGGCCAGATGTCCTTCAGCTTGATCTCGTTGCCGTCAGCGTCGACGCCAAGCACATCCTTCTCGATGTCGAAGCGGATCGTCCCGGCAATCGCGTAAGCCACCACCAGAGGCGGCGAAGCGAGGAAGGCCTGCTTCGCGTACGGATGAATACGGCCGTCGAAGTTCCGGTTGCCGGACAGCACGGCCGTCGCATACAGATCGCGATCGACGATTTCCTTCTGGATCACCGGATCCAACGCACCCGACATGCCGTTGCACGACGTGCACGCATACGCGACCACGCCGAAGCCCAGTTGCTCCAGTTCCGGCAACAGGCCCGCCTCTTCCAGATACAGCGTGACCGCCTTCGATCCCGGCGCAAGCGACGTCTTCGCCCACGGCTTGCGAGTCAATCCGCGTTGATTGGCGTTACGCGCCAGCAAACCGGCGGCGATCATGTTGCGCGGATTGTTGGTGTTCGTGCAACTCGTGATCGCAGCGATGATCACCGCACCGTCCGGCATGAGGCCCGGCTCGTTCTCTACCTTGCCGCTGATCCCACGCGCGGCCAGTTCGGAAACCGGCAAACGACGATGCGGGTTCGACGGCCCCGCCAGCGTGCGCACCACGGTAGACAGATCGAACGTCAGCACGCGCTCATACTCGGCGTGCTTCAGCGTATCGCCCCACAGGCCGGTTTCCTTCGCGTAGGTCTCGACCAGCTTGACGAGTTCGTCGTCGCGGCCGGTGAGCTTGAGGTACTTGATGGTCTGCTCGTCGATGTAGAACATCGCCGCCGTCGCGCCGAATTCGGGCGCCATGTTGGCGATGGTCGCGCGATCGCCGAGCGTCAGGTTGGCCGTGCCTGCTCCGTAGAACTCGAGGTACGCGCCGACCACTTTTTCCTTACGCAGGAATTCGGTGAGCGAGAGCACGACGTCGGTCGCGGTAATGCCCTCAGCCGGCTTGCCCGTGAGTTCCACACCGACGATATCCGGCAGCCGCATATAAGACGCGCGGCCCAGCATCACGCTTTCCGCTTCAAGACCGCCCACGCCGATTGCGATCACACCGAGCGCATCCACCATCGGCGTATGCGAGTCGGTGCCGACCAGCGTATCGGGGAAGGCCACGCCGTCTTTCACCTGCACAACCGGGCTCATGCGCTCGAGGTTGATCTGATGCAGGATGCCGTTACCCGGCGGAATCACGTCGACGTTCTTGAACGCGCGCTTGGTCCAGTTGATGAAGTCGAAGCGGTCTTCATTGCGGCGATCTTCAATGGCGCGGTTCTTCGCGAACGCATCCGGATCGAAACCGCCGCACTCGACGGCCAGCGAGTGATCCACTACGAGCTGCGTCGGCACGACCGGGTTGACCATCGCGGGATCGCCGCCTTGTAATGCAATCGCATCGCGCAGACCAGCGAGGTCGACCAGAGCGGTCTGGCCGAGAATGTCATGACACACCACGCGCGCCGGGAACCACGGAAAATCCAGCTCGCGCTTGCGTTCGATAATCTGCTTGAGCGAAGCCGTCAGCGTCACCGGATCGCAGCGGCGCACGAGGTTTTCGGCCAGCACGCGCGAGGTGTACGGCAGCTTGTCATAGGCGCCGGGCTGGATTGCATCGACGGCGGCACGCGTGTCGAAGAAATCCAGTTGGGTGCCGGGAAGGCGTTTGCGGTTGGCAGTATTCATGGCGTAGGGGACAAAACAATAATGATCCGGGGACGATGGCGGCAGCCGTGCTTCACAATCCGCTGCCCCTCTTTCAGACGGCGCAACGCTCGCGTATCAATCGGACAGTCTGTGTAGTTTAGCTCGCGGTGGCGCGCCGGCTTGCTGCGTGTTTCGTTGATGCGCCGCACAACGTACCGCACGCCGCCCCGCAAAAAAACAGCCTTGGCTCGGGGGTTCCAGCGAGCCAAGGCCAAACTTCATTACGCCGCTCTCACGAGACGCAATGGAGGAGAAACGCTTGCGGCTTTGCGCTTACAGGCTTAGACGCGTTTGGCCAGCGGCACGAAGGGCAGATCGTCGGGACCGGTGTAATTTGCGCTTGGACGAATGATCTTGTTATCGATCCGCTGCTCGATGATGTGCGCGCTCCAGCCTGCCGTGCGGGCGATCACGAACAGCGGCGTGAACATCGCCGTGGGCACGCCCATCATGTGATACGAGACCGCGCTGAACCAGTCGAGATTCGGGAACATCTTCTTCACATCTGCCATCACTGTTTCAAGTCGCTCGGCGATATTGAACAGCTTCAGGTTGCCCGCTTCCTTCGACAGCTTCTTCGCGACTTCCTTGATGACCTTGTTGCGGGGGTCGGAAATCGTGTACACCGGGTGACCGAAGCCGATCACCACTTCCTTGTTTTCGACACGACGGCGGATATCGGCTTCGGCCTCATCAGGCGTCTGATAGCGCGACTGGATCTCGAACGCGGCTTCGTTCGCGCCGCCGTGTTTCGGGCCGCGCAGCGCACCGATTGCACCGGTAATCGCCGAGTAGATGTCCGAACCCGTACCGGCGATCACACGGCCGGTGAACGTCGACGCGTTGAATTCATGCTCGGCGTACAGGTTCAGCGACACATGCATCGCATCGACCCATGCCTTCGACGGTTCCACACCGTGCAGCAGGTGCAGGAAGTGACCGCCGATCGAATCGTCATCGGTTTCGACTTCGATGCGCTTGCCGTTGCGCGAGTAGTGGTACCAGTACAGCAGCATCGAACCGAGCGAAGCCATCAGCTTGTCGGCGATGTCGCGTGCGCCCGACAGGTTGTGGTCGTCCTTCTCGGGCAGCACCGTGCCGAGCACCGACACGCCGGTGCGCATCACATCCATCGGGTGAGCAGCGGCCGGAATCCATTCCAGCGCGGCTTTGACGTTCGCGGGTAAACCGCGCAGCGCCTTGAGCTTGGTCTTGTACGCGGTCAGTTCAGCCTGCGTCGGCAGCTTTTCGTGGACCAGCAGATACGCGATTTCTTCGAATTCGCATGCACCGGCGATGTCGAGAATGTCGTAGCCGCGGTAGTGCAGATCGTTGCCGGTCTTGCCGACCGTGCAAAGGGCAGTGTTGCCAGCCGTCACGCCAGACAGGGCGACGGATTTCTTCGGTTTGAAGGCGCCTGCGTTCGGCGTGCTGTTATCGGCTTCACTCATCATTTCGTCTCCAATTGCGGGGTTGCGTTCGTGCGGCAATCAGCGCGCCGAGCTTGTCTTTCAGGGTTTCGATGCGGTAACCGGTGAAAACGGAGGCTATAACGCAAAGAATGGGCCATGCGGAACGCACGCCGCTAAGTGCCTGATTTAACAAAAAATCATGTCCTGGCCACCTCGCCGCCTGATTTCATAAGTGAAATCGAAGATTTCAAATTCGAAAACGACAGGTGCATAATAGGCGAACCTCTCGTCCTTCCCGCCTCTCTCTCCAGACAACGAGCCCCCGCCGTGAGCACGCCCCCCTTCGACCCCGCGCAACGCCCCCGCATCTGGGCCGTCAGCATCAGCCGCCTGCGCGATCTGTTCTTCGACATTGCCGGCGAGTACGTCGAACGCGCCGATCTGCGCATCGTCTCGCATGGCTTCGAAGACGCCGTGCATGAGATCGACGCGGTCGGTGCCGGGCGTCCGGATGTCGTGATTGCCGGCGGCTCCAACGGCGCGTATCTGAAAACGCGTGTCAGCGTACCGGTCGTGCTGATCGGCCCAACCGGCTTCGACGTGATGCACGCGCTTGCGCGAGCGCGGCGCGACGGCGCCAGGGTCGCACTCGTCACGCACGGCGACACGCCAGACGAAGTGCGGCGCTTCATCGCCGCGTACGGCATCGATGTGACATTCGCGTCGTATCAGTCGGCGCAGGATGCGGAGAGCGTCGTTCTCGATCTGCGCGATCGCGGCATCCAGGCCGTGGTCGGCCCGGGGCTCATCGCCGATCTTGCGGCGAACGCCGGCATGGGCGCGGTGTTTCTGTACTCACGCGCCTCGGTACGCGCCGCGTTCGATACCGCACTCGAAGTCGCACAGGCCACTCGCCGCGAAACAGTTCGGCGTCAACGGCTCGACAATCTGCTGCAGCATCTGCGCGACGGCGTCGTCGCGCTCGATGCGCAAGGGCGCGTCGAAGCGATGAACCAGCGCCTTGCCAGCGTGCTCGGCATCGATGCGGCACAGGCAGTGGGCCGGGCGCTGCTCGAGCTCGCGCCGGATCTCGCCGGCAGCTTGCCGGACTCGGACGGCGACACGTTCTGCACGGTACGTGGCGCGAGCTACGTCGTACATCGCGGGCCGCTCGCGAGCAGCAGCTCGGCGGCAGGCACCGTGCTGACGTTTCAGGAATCGCGCGCGGTCGAACGGCTCGACCGCACGTTGCGCTCGCGCCAGCGCGTGCAGCAGTTCAGCGCGCGTTATCAGCTTGGCGATATCGTCGGCGTATCCGATTCGATCGAACGGGTCCGCACGCTCGTGCAGCGCTACGCGAAATCGGACGCCACCGTGCTGATTCTCGGCGAAAGCGGCACCGGCAAGGAGATGGTCGCGCAGAGCATGCATCAGTTGAGCGCGCGGCGCGACTTCGCCTTCGTCGCCATCAATTGCGGCGCGTTTCCTGAGGCGTTGCTCGAGAGCGAGTTGTTCGGTTATGAGGAAGGCGCGTTCACCGGTGCACGCAAAGGCGGCAAGGCGGGGCTGATCGAGGTGGCGCACCGCGGGACGCTGTTTCTCGATGAAATCGCCGAGATGCCGCTGTCGTTGCAGAGTCGGTTATTGCGTGTGCTGCAGGAACGTGAAGTCGTGCGGCTCGGTTCGACTGAGCCGACGCGAGTGGACATCCGGGTCGTCGCGGCGACGCATCGTGCGTTGACTGAAGGGATCGAGGCGGGCAGTTTTCGCGCGGACCTTTACTACCGGCTCAACATTCTGAGCATCGCGCTGCCGCCGCTGCGCGAGCGGCCAACCGATCTGCTGCCGCTCGCGGTCGAATTGTTGCTGCAGGCGGCGTCGCGTGAGCCGAGACTGGCGGCTCGTCTGCCCGATGCGGATGCGGCGAGGCGCGTCCTCGCTAGTCTCAGCGAGCCGTTAAAGCGTTACACGTGGCCGGGCAACGTGCGTGAACTACAGAACGTGATTGAACGGATTGCGGTTGAACTGGCAGATGCAGACGTGGACACGGATTCAAACGACGCAGCAGAAACCCTCTTTACACGTGAGGTACTGCGCACCGTCGCGCCTGAAATCTTCGAGCAACCTCAAGCGCGCACGAAGAAAGCAGCGCTAACGTTACGCGAACGCAGCCGTCACGTGGAAGCAGACGAAATCCGCGCCGCGCTCGCCGCCTGCGACGGCGATCGCGATGCGGTTTGCCAGGCGCTCGGCATCAGCAAGACGACGTTATGGCGGAAGCTGAACGCGGCGCAGTAGCTTGAACCACGCCACCGTGTTTTGCCGCATTCGCGCCGGCGCGCGCGATGAACATGCTGGGCGTCATCCCGCAGCATCGTTTGAAATGCCGGCCAAAGTGGCTTTGATCGAAGAATCCCACCTCGGTGGCAACGACCGATCCCGGCACACCTTCGAGCAACAGAGTCTGCGCCCGCTGAATCCGCAGCCCGCAGAGATAGCGATAAGGCGACGAACCATACTGCTGACGAAACACCGTCGCAAAGCGCGACACGCTGAGCGCGGACAGCGCGGCGAGTTGCGCGAGCGTCACCGGTTCGTCGAAATGGGCTTCGATAAACGCCCGGGCGGCATTGAGGCTGATGGACTGTTTCATGACGTCGCGATAGTCGAGCGGGGCGCGGCTTGCTTCGCGAACCGGGTGACGGAAAACACGCCGAGGGGAATGTCCGTACTACCTGTATCGACGAGCTCGGCCAGCGTCTCGCCAACACCAGGACCGATCTGGAAACCGGACCCGCAAAAACCGAATGCGTAGTAAAGACCATCGACCTTGCTGCTCGGGCCGATCACCGGTTCGCCGTCGGGCAGATAACTTTCCACGCCGCTCCACACGCGAATCACATGCAGCGGCGCCATCGCGGGCACGAGCCGCCGCAACTGTGCGACTTGCCGAACGGTGTTGCGCGGCAGGACCGATGCGCGGCACGTCACAGCATCCGCCGGCCCAGCGGGACCGCCGCCGAGAATGATGTTGCCGCGCGGAATCTGGCGGAAATAGATGCTCTCTTCCTTGATCGATGTGAACACACCCATCGACGACTTGAACACATACGGCACCGGCTCGGTCACGGCCATCTGCGGTCCACTGGCGACGAGCGGAACGGGTTCGCCGAACTGTTCGGTGAGACGGCTCGCCCAGGCGCCCGCGCAAATCACGAGTTGCCCGGCCCAATACACGTCGCCGCCTGCGCTCTCCACGCGAAACCGCTCACCGTCTTTTTCGACGCGCACGATCTCGGTGTTCTCGATCACCTGGGCACCGAGCCGCGCGGCCGCACGACCAAACGCAGGTGCAGCGAGACGCGGATTGGCGTGGCCATCGAGTGGCGAAATCGATGCCGCCAGCACCTCGCGTCCGAGAAACGGAAAGCGTTGGAACATGACGTCGCCGTGCAGCACGTTGAGGTCGAGACCATAAGCGCGGGCGTCGATCGCATATTGATCGAAATTCTCCACGTCTTTCTGGTGGTAGCACACGCGTGTGTGGCACGACGCCAGAAACTCGATGTCCTCGCCGAGCAGTTCCGTGGAGCGTTGCCATGTGCGCAGCGCGCGATTCGCCATTGCCAGTTGCGGCAGCGCGCGACCCTGCCGGCGGATGCCGCCGAAGTTCACGCCGCTCGCCTGCTGCCCCGTAAGTCCACGTTCGAGCAGGATCACCGAACGCTTGCGCTGACGCAGGAAGAAGGCGGTCGTCGTCCCCATGATGCCGCCGCCGATCACGATGACATCGGCTTCGTTGCGGGTCGTCGCGCTCATTCGTCCACCTCTTCGGTAAGCGCCACAGGTAGCGGTTTGACCGGCGCCTGACCGCGCAGCCGTCCGACTGAGGACAACGGCACACAAGCCGCTGCAGCAATGATCTCAGCGCCTGCGTGGCCGCAATAGCGCCCCTGGCAGCGGCCCATGCCGACGCGCGAAAACGCCTTCGCGCGATTGGCTTCCTGCGCGCCGGTCGCGTGCACCACACGGCGCAGCTCGCCGGCTGTAATCGCTTCACAGCGGCAGACGATCGTTTCATCCGGCAAGGACGCAGCGAATTTCGCTGGCCACGGAAAGGCTTCCCGCAGGCCCGCGGCGAAACGCGTGAAACGCGCGAGTTCGGCGCGCAACTGCTCGACGCCTCCGACCTGCATGCCGCGATCGCGCAACGCCGCCAAAGCCGCGAGGCGCCCCGAACGTTCGGCTGCATCCGCACCGCGCACTCTTGCGCCATCGCCCGCCAGGTAGACGCCCTTGACGCTGCTACGGCCGTCGTCGTCGATTTGCGGAAGCCACTGCTGCGTGTTGTCGTCGAACAGGAAGCGACACCCCGCGAGGTCCGCAAGCTGAGTCTCCGGACGCAGGTGATAACCGAGCGCGACGGCATCGCATGCCAGCTCTAAAAGCTCGCCGTCGGCCAAAGCAACCAGGACGCCGCTTACGCCGTCCAGCGGCGAGCCTTTGATCTCCAAAGGTTGCACGCCGCGATGAACCGGCACGCGAGCCTTTGCCAACACACGCGTCAACGCAATCCCCTTTTTGAGCGCGGCGGGAATCGCCAGCAAACGCGGCAGCGCAGCCACACGCTGCATGAACGTCGACGTATCGAGCACTGCGGCCACTTGTGCACCCGCCTTCACGTATTGCGCGGTCACGAGATACAGCAGCGGCCCGCTGCCCATCATCACGATGCGCGAGCCGATCGCGCAGCCCTGCGATTTCAGCGCAACCTGCGCGCCGCCGAGGCTATACGTGCCGGCCTGGTGCCAGCCCTTGACCGGCATCAGCCGGTCCGTCGCGCCGCTGCAAACAATCAGGGAATCGAACGTTAGCGTCTGGTAATGCGTGCCGCTTGCCAGATGCACGGTGTTCGGCGAGATATTCCAGACCAGTGTCTCCGGCAGATAATCGATCTTGCCCTTCAGCGCATCGAAGCTTTGATGCAACGAAGCAGCGCGCTCAGCCTCGGTGCCGTACAACGTCTCGTAGCTGCGCGAAAACCCTTCCGGTTGCCGCCGATAGATCTGGCCACCGTCGCGCCGCCCTTCATCGATGACTGTCGGCCGCAGCCCCGCTTCGACCAGCGCCTGTGCAGCACGCACGCCCGCCGGCCCGGTGCCGATGATCACTACACGCGGGGCCATACACCCTCCGCAGCTTCGGCCAGCTTGGTCACGATCGACATACCCGGCGCCGCAGGCGTACTGCACGCCCGCATGCGTTCGCCTTGCGCGGTCCAGACCCAGCAATCCTGGCACGCGCCCATCAAACAGAAACCGGCCCGGCGGCCATCGCCGAATTCGGAATCGCGCAACGTGCTCACGCCGGTCAGCAAGGCAACCATCAACGTGTCGCCCTCGGCGGCCTCGCGCTCGACGCCGTCTACGGTAATCGAAAACGTCTTGCGGCCCGTCTCCGCGAGCCGCACAAATCGTCCGTTCATACCGGGGCCACCTCTTCGGTCTGCAAGCGATTCAACTCGGCGGCCGGATGATGGCAAAGAATCTCCGCGCCCGAAGGTAGTTTCTTCAAGGACGGCGGCGTCATATTGCACATACCGTCGATACGCACCGGGCAGCGCGCGCGGAACGCGCACAACTCGGGAATATCCGCGCTCTCACCCATCGCCGGCAACGTGGCACAACCGATCTCGCGACGCGCATCGAGCCAGCCCGGTTTCAAAGCAGGCACCGAATCCACCAGCAATTCCGTGTACGGGTGATACGGCGGCGCTGCAAGCACATCGCGTTGCCCGGCTTCCACGCGATGCCCCGCGTACAGCACGATCACTTCGTCGCAGATGGCGCGCACGGTCGAGATGTCGTGGCTGATGAACATGTAAGACACGCCGAGTTCACGGCGCAATTCGGCCAGCAGGTCGAGGATCGCCGCACCGACCACCGTATCGAGCGCGGAGGTCACTTCGTCGCAGAGGATCAACGCGGGATCTGCCGCAAGCGCGCGCGCCAGATTCACACGCTGCTTCTGGCCGCCGGACAGTCCGGCAGGCGTGCGCGTGGCAATCGAAGCCGGCAGCTTCACCAGATCGAGCAGTTCCAGCATGCGTTTCTTCGCAGCCGAGCCACTCAGATGGTGATAGAACGCGAGCGGACGGCCCAGGATATCGGCGATGGAATGACTCGGGTTCAGCGCCGTATCGGCGTTCTGAAACACGATCTGGATCTGGCGATACTGCTCCGGCGTGCGGCGCGAGAGTTGTGCGGGCAACGGCTTGCCGTCGAACAACACTTCGCCGCCCGCGCGGTCGACAAGACCGGCCACCACGCGCGCGAGCGTCGTCTTGCCGGAGCCGGATTCGCCGATCACGCCGAGCGTGCTGCCGCGCGGAATCGACAAACTGACGTCGTCGAGCACGCGCACGGCGGGATTGCCGAAGCGATCGATACGTCCGTAACCCGCCGAGAGTCCGCGAATTTCGAGCAGCGGCGGGATGTGCTTGCCGAGATTCTTCGGAGTCTCCAGCTCCGCTTCCGGACGGCGCGTAGCGGCGAGCAGTTGACGCGTATAAGCATCCACCGGCGCATCGAGCACTTGCGCGACCACGCCGTTCTCCTTCACCGCGCCGCCATTCAGCACGACGATGCGGTCCGCCATCTGCGCGACCACAGCCAGATCATGCGACACGTACACGGCGGTCGTGCCGAGTTCGCGGATCACTTTCTTGAACGCCGCGAGTACTTCGATCTGCGTGGTGACATCGAGCGCGGTGGTCGGCTCGTCGAACACCACCACCGCCGGATCCGTGATCAACGCCATTGCAGCCATCAAGCGCTGCAACTGGCCGCCGGACACCTGGTGCGGATAACGCTCACCGATCGTTTCCGGCGCGGGCAGCGCCAACGCGCGGAACAGGTCGATCGCTTTCGCACGCGCCGCGTCTTTCGTCATCAAGTGATGCAGCAATGCCGGCTCGGTCACCTGATCCATGATCGTGCGCGCCGGGTTGAACCCTGCCGACGCACTCTGCGCGACATACGCCACAGTCCGTGCCCGCAGTGCGCGACGGCCCTTGGCATCGAGCGACAGCACATCCACCTCGCCGACGCGCACCGAGCCACTGCTGATCGAACATCCTGCCCGCGCATAACCGAGCAACGACAACGCGATGGTCGTCTTACCCGAGCCCGACTCGCCGATCAGCGCCAGCACCTCGCCCTTCTTCACCGAAAAATCGACGCCCTTGACGATCTCCGTCACCGGCCCCGGCGCCGCACCGGCGACGACCCGCAGCCCCTTCACTTCAATCATGTCCCGATCAGCCATCATGCACCTCCATGGCTACGGCCACGGCGCCGCAAGTTGTCGATCAGCAGATTCATGCCGATGGTCAGCGTCGCAATCGCAACGGCCGGCATCAGAACGGCAGGCGCGCCCTCGGACAAACCGCCGATGTTCTCGCGCACGAGCGACCCCCAATCAGCATTCGGCGGCTGCACGCCAAGGCCGAGGAAACTCAGCCCGCTCAGCAGCAGCACGATGAACACGAAGCGCAAACCAAAATCGGCGAGCATCGGATGAATCATGTTCGGCAGCACTTCGACGCGTGCGATATAGAAGATGCCCTCGCCGCGCGCTCTCGCCACCTGCACGTACTCCAGACCCATCAGGTTCACCGCAAGCGAGCGCGAAATACGGAATGCGCCGGGGATATAGGCCAAAGCAGCAACCGTCGTCAACATCGGGATCGACGAACCGAACGCGGCGATCACCACGAGCGCGAGCACCTTGCTCGGAATCGAAATCAGCGCGTCGAACAGACGGCTCAGGATTTCATCGACCCAGCGTCCGGACACCGCGGCAAGCAAACCGAAGAAAGTGCCGATCAAGCTGGCGAGCACGGCAGCGGCCAGCGCGAGGCCCATCGTATAGCGCGCGCCGTAGAGAATCCGGCTCAACATATCGCGGCCAAGATAGTCGGTGCCGAGCGGATACGCCGCGCTATAGCGGCCGAAAATCTCCGTCGACGTCAGCGTTCCGCCTTTATACGGTGCAACCAGCGGCCCGATGAACGCGACGATCAGCCAGAAAGTCACCAGCACGAGGCCGATCAGGCCGAGCACGGAGAAACGGTGCACCAGCCGTTTCAACAGGCCCTGCTTCAGCGTTGCCGTCTCGACGACCAGCGGCTCGACGGTGGGTTCATCGAGGCCCAGGTCGTACAGCTCGGTGCTGGCATGGGGAACATGAGGAACGTGGGGATTGGTAGGTTGGCTCATCATCGACGCAGCCTCGGATTGGATACGATTTGACACAGGTCGGCGATCAACACCAACGCGAGATACGCCGCGCAGAACACCATCACGCAGCCTTGCACGAGCGGCATGTCACGGTTGGTGACGGCATCCACCATCAGGCTCGCGAGGCCAGGATAGTTGAAGATCGATTCCACGATCACCACGCCGCCGAACAGATACGACAGGCTCAACGCCACCGCATTGGCAATCGGGCCGATGGTGTTGGGCAACACATGCCGCAGCACCACGCGCGCAGGCGACGCGCCCTTCAACACCGCCATTTCCACATACGACGAATTGAGCTGATCGAGCACCGCGGCTCGCGTCATGCGCGCCATCTGCGCGACGATCACGCAGCACAGCGTCATGACCGGCATCGCGTAGATGCGCAGCAACGCGCCGAACGAATGGACCTCCGAGAGATACGACAGCGCCGGCAGCCAGCGCAGCTTGACGGCGAAGATCAGCACCGCGATGGTGGCGATCAGAAACTCCGGCACAGCCACCGTCGACAGCGTAAGCACGTTGAGCGTGCGATCGAGCAGCGAACCACGGAACATCGCCGACGAAATACCGATCAGCAAGGCCACGGGCACCGAGACCAGCGCCGTCAGCCCGGCCAGCACCAGCGAATTCGGCAGGCGCGTGGCGATCAACTCGCTCACGGGCAGATTGTTTGACAGCGAGGTGCCGAAGTTGCCGCTGACAATATGAATGAGCCACTCGAAGTAGCGTTGCAGCGCTGGCTGGTCGAGCCCGAACTGATGCCGCAATGCCGCGACGGCTTCCGGGGTTGCCGCCTGGCCGAGCGCCTGTTGAGCGGCATCGCCGGGAAGCAGCCCGGTGATGGCGAACACGACCGCGGAGACCAGCAGTAGCGTAAGCAGCGCGAGGCCAAGGCGCGCGGCGATGAGTCGTTGCGCATGTGCTTTCATCGAAAGTCGGCTCCAAGGGTGAAGCCGCACGCCGCGAACAAGCGGCGTGCGTATTGCCGGGTTCGACTTCCCAGTTCGTCAGACTGGAAACCCTTTGTTACTGTCCGTCAGGCACGGCCGGCTCAAGCATCCAGCCAGACGTTTTCCGCGAACATGAAGCCCATCAGGCCGGCCAGCGGAATCGAGCCAAGGCCCTTGAGTTTCGTCGTGTATGCATCGAGCGAACTCTGGAACAGCGGAATGCCGACGCCGCCGTTTTCATGCACCAGCACCTGCATGTCGCCGTAAATCTTCTTGCGCTTCGCATCGTCCGGTTCGCCGCGTGCCGCAAGCAGCATCTGGTCGAACTTCGGGCTCTTCCAGTTCGCTTCGTTCCACGGTGCGTCCGACTTGAAGAACTGGGTAAAGATCACGTCGGCGCTCGGGCGCGCGTTGACGTTGCCGAAACCCAGCGGATGCTTCATCCAGTGGTTCGACCAGTAGCCGTCGGACGGCACGCGCGACACCTGCAGGTTCAGACCGGCTTGCGGCGCGACCTGCTGCAGGAACATCGCCATTTCAACCGACCCTTCCGCTGCCGGCGACGCGAAAATCTGGATCGGCGCGCTGCCGACCTTCGCCTTCTGGAAATAGAACTTCGCCTTGTCCGGATCGAAGGTACGTTGCGGCAAACCGGCCAGGTAGTACTTGTTGGTCGGATCGATAGGCTGGTCGTTGCCGATCGCGCCGTAACCCTGGAAGATCGCGCGGCGCATCTGCTCGCGGTCCTGCAGGTACATCATGCCTCGCCGAAAATCGTCGTTGCCGGTAATGCCGCCTTCGTCGCGAACAACCAGGTCGGTGTACAGACCCGTCTTCGTCTCCAGCACGGAGAAACCGCCGGCGCCCTTGATCTGCGTGGTCGAACGCGGGCTCACCGCGTTGATCAGTTGCACGTCGCCCGAGAGCAGCGCGTTCACGCGCGCGGATTCGTCGCCGATACCGATCAGTTCGACTTCGTCGAGGTGCGGCAGGCCCGGCTTCCAGTACTTCTCGTTCTTCACGCCAACCGTACGCACGCCCGGCGAGAATTCCTTGACCTTGAACGGGCCGGTGCCGACCGCCGTTTTGAAATCCTTGGTGCCGTCCTTGATGATCTGGAAATGCGAGGTGGCGAGAATCACCGGCAGATCGGCGTTCGGACCTTCGAGCGTGATCGTCACTTCGTTCGGACCCGTCGCCTTCACTTCCTTGATCTGATCGGCGAGCGTCTTCGCTTTCGACGCCGTCGCCGGGTCCTTATGGCGCATGATCGAGTACACGACGTCTGCCGGCGCGAGCGACTTGCCGTCGTGGAACTGCACACCGGGGCGCAGCTTGACGACCCACACCGTCGCATCCGTCGTCTCCAGCGAGGTGGCGAGCGCCATCTTCGCGCCGAGATGCGAATCGAGTTCGGTCAGGCAGTTGTAGAACATGAAGCCGCGGACATAGTCCGTGCCGAGCGCCCCCTTTGCGGGATCAAGCGTGTCGGCGGCCGATGCGGACTGCGTTGCCACCCGGATCTTGCCGCCCTGCTTCGGCTTCGCTTGCGCAAATGCCTCGCCGCTCGCGGTCAACAGGCCGGCGCCCGTTACCGACATCATCCCGGCCGCGGCCATCGCGCGCAGCACGCCGCGCCGCGACGTGCCTTTTGACGTCAATCGCTCCAACTCGGTGCCGAGTTGAAGAGCGCCATGTTGTGAGGTTTCCTTATTCATCGAACTTCTCCGCGAGGGTGACAGGGATAGCAGCGTGGTTTCTAGTGGCAAATACAACAGTGAAGAATCAATAGAAAATGTCTTTGATGCGGTAGTACGTCCCCACCAGCGGCAGGAACCAGGGTTTGCCGGTGTGGCCTGGAATCGCGGGCCACTCGGACTCACGCCACGGATTGCGCTCTTCGTGGCCATCCATCACGTCGGCCATCACCTGGCCCATGTGCGTCGACATCTGCGTGCCGTGGCCGCTGTAACCCAGCGAAAAATAGATGCCGTCGTGCTGCCCGGCATGCGGCAGGCGGTCCGCGGTCATGTCCACGAGGCCGCCCCAGCAATAGTCGATGCGCGCATTAGCCAGCATCGGGAACATTGCGGCGAGCCCCTGTTGCAGAATCCTGCCGCTCTTCGCGTCCGAAGGCCGCTCGGACGCCGTAAAGCGTGCACGGCCACCGAACAGCAGACGCGAATCCGGCGTCACGCGGAAGTAGTTATGCATCAGCCGCGTGGTGGTATACGCGCGCCGGTTCGGAAACACCTGTGCCAACAGTTCCGGCGACAGCGGTTCCGTCACGACGATGAACGAACCGACCGGCGCAAGCCGCCGCCGGTACCAGCCAAACGGACCATGCCGTGAGGGACCGGTGGCGATCAGCACCTGCTTCGCGCGCACTTCACCGCGTGCGGTGGTGACTTTGAAGCCGGCGCCGTCCTTCGCGATCGCGGTGACCGCCGCGTTTTCATACAGCTTCGCACCGCGACGGACTGCGGCATCGGCGAGTCCGACAGTGAACTTGCCCATATGCATCTGGCCGCCGTGCCGTTGCAGCAACCCGCCGTAAAAACTGTCCGACTGGATTTCGCTGCGAATCCGCTCACGTCCGATTAATTCGATATCCGTATCGACTTCGCGCCGGATCAACTCCGCCGTCTTCTCCAGATGCGCGAGGTGATGCGGTTTCGAGGCCAGCTTCAGCTTGCCGGTCGCGCTGTAATTGCAATCGATGTCTTCCTCGCGAATCAGACGCTCGACCGTATCGACCGCATCCGAAAACGCGCGGTAGCAGGCACTCGCCCGCTCCACACCGAGTTGCGCGACCAGCGCGACGAAGTCCTGTGCGACGCCGGTATTGACCTGCCCGCCGTTGCGCCCGGACGCGCCGCCGCCGATTCGCCCCGCGTCGAGCACCGTCACCGAAGCGCCGCGCTTGCCCAAGGCCTGCGCCGCCGACAGCCCGGTGAAGCCGCCACCGATCACGACGACATCGGCCTGGCCCTCGACCGGACCTTCACACGCCGAAACGAGCGGCGGTGCGGTGTCGAGCCAATAGGAATCGAGCTTCATCCGGTCTGTCCTTGAGATGGGCAATGAGCGAGGCGGTAAATGTGCAAACGTCGCTTACAGGCCGAGTTCCGCGGCCAGATGCGGAATGTCGTTGACTTCGTAGTACTGGTAGTACGGCGTCGACGGTTCGTGGCCGCGCTTGACGAAGGCCTTGTGTTTGACTCCCATGTCATGCACTGTCATCAGGTCGTAGCGCAGGCTCGACGACACGTGCAGCACGTCTTCCGGATTGCAGTTCAACTGGTCGAACATGTATTCGAAGCCTTGCATGCGCGGCTTGTACGACTGCGCCTGCTCGGCGGTGAAGACTGCGTGGAACGGCGCGCCGAGCTTGTCAACGTTGCTCTGGATCTGGTTGTTCGATGCGTTCGACAGAATCACCAGCTTGTACTTCTTCGCCAGACGCGAAAGGCCTTCCGGTACGTCCGGATGCGGACCCCAGGTCGGCACCGCCGTGTAGATCTTCTCGGCTTCGACTTCATTGAACTCGACATTCATGCGCTTGCAGGCGCGGCGCAACGCATTGACGACCACGTCGCGATACGGCTTCCATGCACCGAGCACTTCGTCACGACGATAGCCGGAGTAAAACGTAACGAGCTTCTCCAGGTCGTCGCCTTGCAGCACGTGGCCGAACATTTCGCGGGTCATGTCCGCCATGCGAAATTTGGTCAGCGTGCCGTAGCAGTCGAAGGTGATGTACTTCGGTTCGAATTCGATCATGGTGCAGTCCTATCGTGGTGGTGAACCCACATTGAGTTCAGTGACGAAAACAGTTGATGCTCATTCCTGTTAAAGATTTAATCAGCGCAAAAACATAGATGTTCCTGATTAGGGCGCTGCTGATGACACAAACCATGCGTTTTGAGGCCGTTGCGCAGCACAGTCTGCGGTGGACGGGCTGAAAGCCCCGTCCGTATTGGCGTTGCGGGATTCGATGCTGATCGACTCGTTGTACCGGCCGGTGAAAGCCGAACCCGTGGAACCGCGTACGGGTTTCCGCTTACGAGTCATTGCTGACATCAAGCACGCAAGTCGATCAACACGCTCTTGAAGCGCAGGTTAGCCTCGTAAGCCTGACGACCGAGGTCCTTGCCGATGCCTGAACGCTTGTAGCCGCCGGTGGGGATCATGAAGTCGGAGGTGCGGCCGTAGCGGTTGACCCAGACCGTCCCCGCTTCGAGGCCGCGTACGAAGCGCAGCGCCCGGCCGAGGTCGGCGGTGTGGACGCCGGCAGCGAGGCCGTACTCGGGATGCTGGGCGAGCGAGAGTGCTTCTTCTTCGGTGTCGAAGGTTTGCAGCGTCAGCACAGGACCGAACACTTCTTCGCGCACGGCTTCGGAGTGAGCGGTGACGTTCGTGAGCAAGGTAGGTGTATAGAACGCGCCATTCGCCCCACCCGCCGCCCCGCCGTCGGCACGCACGCCGCCAAAGCGCAGCGTCGCCCCCGCCTCCAGCGTGCGTCCGACGATCCCTTCGATGCGCGCCGCCTGTGGCGCGGAGATGATCGGCGACAACGTAGTGCCTGCGGCCCATGTCGCGCCAGGTTTCAACTCGGCGAAGACCTTGCCGATACGCTCGGCGAGCGGCTCCGCCAGGCTTCGCTCGACCAGCAGACGCGAACCCGCGACACACACCTGGCCGGCGTTGCCAGTAATAGCGCCGGCGATCCGGCGCGCCACGTCGTCGAGACGCGAGGCGTCGGCGAACACGATTTGCGGACTCTTGCCGCCCAGTTCGAGCGTGACCGGCTTCGTGCCGCTGTTGGCGCAGGCCGCCATGATCGCGGCGCCGGTACGCGTGGAACCGGTGAAGGTAACCTTGCTGATCTTCGGATGGCGTACCAGTTCGTCTCCGGTTACGCGACCGTCACCCTGGATCACATTGAAGATGCCCGCCGGCACGCCTGCCTGCACAGCCAGTTCGGCGAGCCGCAACACGGAGAACGGCGTCATCTCCGAAGGCTTCAACACGACGGCGTTGCCCGCCGCCAGTGCGGGCGCGATCTTCCACGACGCCATCACCAGCGGGAAATTCCATGGCGCGATCGCCCCGATCACGCCGTACGGTTCCGCGATCGTCATGCCGAGGTGGTCATGATCGGTAGCGGCCACGTCGCCGCCCACCTTGTCGGCGAACTCGGCGTAGAAGCGGATGCCCTCGGCAGTGAACGGCACGTCCCAGCCAACTGCCTGAGCAATCGGACGCGTCGAACCGAGCGCCTCCAGACGGCCCAGGAACGGCGCATCGGCTTCGACCAGCTCGGCGAAACGGCGCAGGATCTTCGCGCGCTCACGCGGCGCCATGCGCGCCCAGCCGCTCGTTCTGAAAGCCTGCCACGCGTTCTCCACCGCGCGGTCTACCACCCCGGCGCCGGCGAGCGGCACTGATGCATAGATCACCGCGTCCGAGGGGCGCGCCACCTCGATGCGGCGCTCACCGCCGCGCTCGTTCTCGTCGACATACTCACCGCCGATGAAATGCCCGCTGCGAATCGCGACGTCGTCCGGATTGAAGCTGTCCATGAGAAAGATTTCCTGTGTGACTGCTGTGGGTCCCGGGCGGTGCGTCTCGACCGCGCCGCCGCCATGGCAAAATCGTAGAGCCAGAGGCGCGGCATATATCGCCGACAAAAATCCCCACGCAGCAGAACACGCTTGTAATGCGCGATGAAACGTGGTGTTTTGCATCGATTTACGATGCGGCCATGTCGGGCGGCCCGGATAAAAAGATCGTCCTAGTCACACCGCGCACCGAATGACAAAGTGACGGCGTAAGCCTTCAGCCATCCAGGGAGTACGGCGTGTCCGATTCGATTACCTACAGACGCTTTACCCACGAGGACATCGCCGCCGCGCATGCGCTGACGGTCGAGCTCAAATGGCCGCATCGCCCGGACGACTGGAGATTCGTGGCGCAACTCGGCGTGGGTTTTGTCGCGGAAGATGCGAGCGGCGTGATCGGCACGGCGTTGTGCTGGAAATACGGCGCCGACCGGGCCTCACTCGGGATGGTGATCGTCTCCCCCGAGCAGCAAGGGCGCGGCATCGGCAGGAAGCTGATGGATCTGGTGCTGGAAGAACTCGGCGGCCGGGTCACGTTGCTGCACGCCACCACGGCGGGGCAGCCTTTGTATGAAAAGCTCGGCTTTCGCGCGATCGGCACGCTCGACCAGCATCAGGGCGCCGCATTTCAGCCGCCCCTCGTTTCATTGCCGCCCGGGGAACGTCTGCGCCCGCTCGGTTCAAGCGATACGGCACGACTGGTCGAACTGGCCTCGCAGGCAAGCGGTCTGGATCGCGGAGAAGTCTTGCCCGCACTGTTGAGCGCCGCCGACGGCATCGCCCTCGATCGCGACGGCGAACTGGTCGGCTTCGCCCTGTTTCGCCGCTTCGGACGGGGCTTTGCGATCGGACCGGTGGTCGCACCCGAGTCGGAAGATTCGAGCCGCGCCAAAGCGTTAATCAGCCACTGGCTCGCGCTTAACGAAGGCGTGTTCGTGCGCATCGATACGCCGGGCGAGAGCGGGCTAACCGAATGGCTGGAACAGTTGGGGCTGCCGCGAGTGGATACGGTCGTCAAAATGGTTCGGCACGCCACGCCGGCTGATCTTGCGAGCGCTAGCAACACCAGCACCAGCGCCGGCAAGGACGCGCCCTATCTGCAATACGGCATCATCAACCAGGCAATCTGCTGACCCACCATGGCCTTCCTTTATAAAGCCGACCCGGCACGTGGCGCGCAATGGGCCAAACTCTTCGCACAGAAAGCACCGAACCTGCCATTCCACGTCTGGCCCGATCTCGGCGACCCGGCCGCGATCCGCTACCTCGCCGCCTGGCAACCGCCGGAAGATCCCACTCGCACCTTCCCCAACCTCGAAATCGTGTTCTCGGTCGGCGCGGGCATCGACCAGTTCGACCTGTCGGGCGTGCCGGCGCATATACCGGTGGTGCGGATGATCGAGCCGGGCATTATTGAAGGGATGGTCGAGTACGTCACGCAAGCCGTGCTGACGATACACCGCGATCTGTTCGACTATGGCCATCAGCAACAACAGCAGGTCTGGCGTGAACTGCCCGCCCAGCCGGCCAGCGCTCGTCGCATTGGCGTGCTTGGGCTCGGCGTGCTCGGCACGGCGGTGCTGGAAAAGCTGCGGCTATTCGGCTTCGCCTGCGCGGGTTGGAGCCGTTCGCCACGCGAGATCAAAGGTGTCGATTGCTATGCAGGCGAAGGCGCGCTAGATGAGTTTCTCGCCCGCACCGACATTCTGATCTGCCTGTTGCCGCTCACGCCAGCCACACGCGGCCTGCTCAATGCGGAACTGTTCGCGAAGCTGCCGCGCGGCGCGTCGCTGATCCAAACTGGGCGCGGTCCGCATCTGAACCAGCCGGATCTGCTGACAGCGCTGGACAGCGGCCAGTTGCACAACGCCATTCTCGACGTCACCGATCCCGAGCCCCTACCCGCCGGTCATCCGTTGTGGACGCATCCACGTGTGCGCATCACGCCCCATATCGCCAGCTCGACGCGCCCCGAGACCGCCGTCGACGTGGTGCTCGAGAACCTGCGCCGCCATCGCGAAGGCCTGCCGATGCTCGGTCAGATTGACCGGACCCAGGGATATTGACTCTGGGACACTGAGCGCAGCGCTGAATGGAACCCCCACCCGTCGCGGCTTTTCAGCGTCCGCAGCAGAAAATGCTGAGGCCGCACATCAAAACGCGTCGGATGCGCTTTTCAGACAATTGTTTAGGTGAGCGGGCGATCGTCGTGGGTCAGTAGTATGGAACGGTCAACAGCCCTTCCCCGCGACGAGAAACCATCATGCCGATTCATTCGCTCATTGAAGCCGACCGCAAGCATCTGATTCACCCGGTCATCAACTACCGCGCGCACGAAGCCCGCGGCGTCACCGTCCTCGAATCGGCCAGCGGCGCGTTCCTGCGCGACGCGGCCGGCAACGAACTACTCGACGCCTTCTCCGGCCTGTGGTGCGTCAACGTCGGCTATGGCCAGCAAAGCATTGTCGACGTCGCCACCGAGCAGATGAAGAAACTGCCCTACGCGACCAGCTATTTCCATTTCGGCTCGGCCCCGGCGATCGAACTGGCGCAAAAGCTGGTGGAGGTGTCGCCCGCTTCGCTGCAACACGTGTACTTCACGCTCGGCGGTTCCGATGCAGTGGATTCGGCGATCCGTTTCATCACGCACTATTTCAACGCAACCGGACGGCCGTCGAAGAAACACATCATCGCGCTGCAACGCGGCTACCACGGCTCGTCGACGATGGGCGCGGGGCTGACCGCCTTGCCTGCGTTCCATCGCAATTTCGATCTGCCGCTGCCGAACCAGCATCATCTGCCGTCGCCGTACGCGTACCGCAACGATTTCGCCGACGACGCCGCGTTGATCGCCGCCTCGGTGGCCGCGCTCGAAGCCAAGGTAGCCGAACTCGGCGCGGACAACGTCGCAGCCTTCTTCTGCGAACCGATCCAGGGCTCGGGCGGCGTAATCGTGCCGCCGGTCGGCTGGTTGAAAGCGATGCGCGAAAGCTGCCGTAAGCTCGGCATTCTGTTCGTCGCCGATGAAGTCATCACCGGTTTCGGCCGTACAGGTCCGCTATTCGCATGCCAGGGCGAAAACGTCGAACCGGACCTGATGACGGTGGCAAAGGGTTTGACCTCAGGCTATGCGCCAATGGGCGCCGTGCTGATGTCTGACGAAATCTATCAAGGTATCGCCGATGGCGACGCCGAAGCGATCGTCGGCCACGGCCATACGTATTCGGCGCATCCGGTCAGCGCGGCGATTGGTCTCGAAGTGCTGCGCCTCTATCACGAAGGCGGCCTGCTTGCGAACGGCGTGGCACGTGGCCCGCGTTTCGCCCGCGGCCTCGACGCGCTGCTCGCGCATCCGCTGGTGGGCGACTCGCGCCATCGTGGCCTGCTCGGCGCACTCGAACTGGTATCGGACAAGGACAGCAAGGCAGGTTTCGATCCTGCGCTGAAACTGTCCGAACGGATCGCCGCGGCGGCGTATGAAAACCGCCTGATTTTCCGCGCGTTCGGCGACAATATTCTCGGCTTCGCGCCGGCGCTGTCGTACACCGAGGCCGAGTTCGATCTGATGTTCGAGCGCCTTGAAAAAACCCTCGATGACGTTCTCGGAGAAGCCGATGTCCGGGCCGCGCTGAAGGTCAAAATTCATGCCACTGCGTGCTAGAGTAGAGGGCCCTTCGAGACCCTTTCACCCATCGCCGGAGCGATAACGTTACGATGAGCAGCGACAGCAAGCTGGACCGGATTGACCTGCGCATACTTTCCCAGTTGCAGAAGAAAGGCCGCATAACCAACGTCGAGCTTGCCGACGCGGTCGGCCTTTCGCCCAGTCCTTGCCTGATCCGCGTCAAGCGTCTGGAGAAGGCCGGCTACATCATCGGGTACGGCGCGCAGATCCAGCTCGAAAAGCTCGGCGACGTGCAGATCGTGTTTACCGAAGTCACGCTCGCCGATCATCGGCGGGAAGACTTCATCAAGTTCGTGAATGCGATCAAAGACGTCGACGAAATCGTGGAGTGCCATCTGGCGAGCGGCGGCTACGATTACCTGCTGAAGTTCGTCACCCGCAGCGTGAGCCATTATCAGAGCATCGTCGAGGGTCTGCTGGAACGTGATATCGGCATCGAGAAGTACTTCAGCTACGTGATCATCAAGTCGCCGTTCGTGAAGAGTCACTATCCGCTCGAAACGCTGTTCTCGCAGAATCACAACTAGTCCAGCAGCCCGTTACGGATAATCGCTGAAGCGGGATGTCGGTTCGGTTTCCGTTGTCGCCGGTGTATAGCCCGGCACATTCGCGCGAAACTGATTGAGCAGACCGTTATCGACCTGCGAAAAGCCTTTGAGCTGAAGTTGCATCAACACGCGCGTGCCGGTGCTCGGCGACGTGGTCGAGCTGGTGGCGTTGGTGTATTTCTCGAACGCCACGCCGAGCGACCAGCAATCCGCGTCGTATTGAAGTCCCAGCAAGCCCGCGATCAGCCGATGGGTGCTCATGTCGTAATTGACACGCGCCACGCTCACAACGTTGTGCAATAAGGGCCATTGCTCGGACACGATGAACTGATTGACCGGTTGAAAATCGAGCGTGCTGTTGGCACGCGTATAGCGATACGCGACATTCAACACTTGCCGTGAAGCCGGCGACCAGCCAAAGCCGGCTTCCGCATTCGTCAGGTAGTGGTTGGCCTGACTGTACTCCACCGCCTGTTCCGCTGAAAAACCCGCCCCCAGCTTGTACGACGCGCCGCCAATCACACTCGTGCGCGCAACGGTGCCAATTGCATCGTCTGTGTTGAGCGTCACGCGTGGCGTGCGAAAGTCGTATTGCTCTGCAAGGACGAAACGGGATCGTTCGTCACCGCTCGAAGCATCGATGAAACGCGTCGTCAGCGCCGCCGTGAGGCGGTTAGCATCGGACACCCGGTCATTGCCGACGAAGCTGTTGGGCATGAACAGTTCCGCCAGCCCGAAATCGGCCGTCGCCGTATCGAACAGCGGCGCGAATGCCTGGTTGCGGTAAGGCGTGTACACATAGAACAGCCGCGGTTCGAGCGTCTGGATGTACGACTGCCCGAAGAGCCGCACGCTTCGCTCGAAGCGCATGCCCGAATCGAGGGTGAAGGTCGGCACGTTGACGTCGAACGTCTTGGGCTGCCCGGCAGGCGCATCCGATCCGATCGTCGTCAGGTCGTAGGCGGCGAAATGCCATGCGAGCTTCGGCGTGATGAACCAGCCAGGACGCTCGATCGGATAGCTGACGTACGGGTTGAAAACGAAGCGGCTGCCTTGCGTCGCATCGGCCGACGAAATCGTGAAGCGCGTTGCATCCGCTTCGGCGCCGAAGTCGAAGCCCCCCACGTTATAGCGTGCGTAGTGAACGTTGACCTGCGGTTCGCGGTTATAGGTCGAGTCGCTTGTAAAAGCCTGCCAACGTTGCTCGCGAGCCAGCACACTCCACGGCCCGTTTGAGTAAGTCAGACCCGCTTCCTGCTGATACAGCGTGGTGGAACCCGTCGGAAACGCGACACCCGACGCAAGATCGGTCACCACCGTCGAGTCCGACACCCGGCTGTAGTTGACGTAGGCGCCAAAGCCCGAGCCGAGGTTCCAGTTCTGATTCAGCGCGATCGAGTAACGATCGGTGTTGGTGATCGCGTCGTGTGGCAGCCACGCGACCGAGATCGTCCCCGAATCGTTCGGCTGCAGATAGCGGTAGTCCGCCGTCAACATCTCGCCTCGCTTCGACATGATGCGAGGCGTCAGCGTTAAATCGTAGTTCGGTGCGAGGTTGAAGTAATAGGGCAACGCGACGTCGACGCCGTTGGTCGAACTGATCGAGAACGTCGGCGGCAGGAAGCCGCTGCGCCGTGCGCCGGACAACGGAAACGATAGCCATGGGCTCGTCAGCAGCGGCACGCCCTGAAAAAACAGCACACCGTTGTGCGCGATCCCCTCGTCGTTGCCGCTGTCGATGTCGAATTCGGAGGCCTTCAGATACCACGCGGGGTCCGACTCGCATTGGCAGGTGCTGTACGTACCGTGATGAACGACCGTGCGCTCGTTATCGACCAGATCCACGCGTTGAGCGCTACCCCAGCCACCTGTCAGATGAAACCGGTATTTCGGCACGCTGATGTAGCCTTCATTCGCTTCGACGTAGAGATGCGCGTCCGGGCCATCGAACACATTGCCGTTGTCGACCAGTCGCACCTGTCCATAAGCGTCGGCCTTGTCGGTATCGACGTCGTAGTGCAGTGCATCGCCTTTAACGATCGACGCGTAACGCCGCAGTTGCGCGTGACCCTTCAGCGAAACGTCCGTGGCGGTGGTGGCGGTTACCGAATCGGCGATGGCCGAAGTAACGGACTTGTCGCCCGGCCGCAGGGGTTGCTCGGTCAGTTGCGGATCCAGCCGCAGACCCCAGACACCGTCGAGCGGCTCCGGAATCGCAGATCCGCCGACTAATTGCGCATATCCGGCAAGGGGCACGCATCCAGCCGTACCCAGTATGAAAGAAACGAGAGGCCTTAAGCGTAGGCGTCGAAATACACCGCGTAGTATCAAAACAGATAAGGATCGGAAAGGATGACAGACGCATCAAGGCGAACGGAAGCCCTGACTTGCGTCAGGATGAACAGCGGCGAATGCACACGGTGCTATTGGAGTGTGACGTCGTTAGAGCGGGGGTCCGCTGCTGCGCCTGGCGCGCTCGCAGCGCCGCCCAGCGCCTGAAGCAGATACGGAATCTGCTCCGCAGGCAACGAAAACGACAGCCCCGCGCTGCCGGATAGACGGAACCGGATCACGACCATTTCCATGCCGTTCAGTCGGCCGACTTCCCAACCCTGGCAGTGCAGCGCGAAGCCCATCTCCTGATTGTTATGAATCACGCGGTCGGCGTGCTCTATTGCGTTAGGCAGCGCCACCAGCAGATCGTTGAGCACCGAACGGTGCAGCGCCGCCGTGGGTTGATTGCCGTGAATCAGCAGATATTGACCGTCCGCCGTCAACTGCATATCGGTGATCGAATTCAGCATGAACGTCGACGGATCAGACATGACGTGTGCCCTCCTGCACAAGCTCGGAGCGCCCTGCCGCACCGCTCACCGAGTTGCCGGGCGCAGCGCGAAGCGTGCGCATCGACGCCATTGCCAGACGGACTGAAAAGATCGGCGAGGAACTGACGCGCAAGACAGCCGCAAGAACCGCCGGTGAAAGAAATTCAATCATGACCACTTCTCCAGATCGCGTTACGCAGGTAGCGGAATCGACAATTTGACGATAGCAGTGCAAAGTCGCCGCCAGGTTACGCGCGGACTACGCTTCTTTTGAGTCTGTAACGCATTATTTCGACACTCGCGCTCCAATCGGCGTCCGCCTGCGCGGGCGCTCGATGCGCACCTTGGCGGCCTGAATGGTTGGAAAGTTTTCAGTAACGATCGGCAGAAAACGCGTCCCTATACTTCGCGCTTTCCAGAGTCATGGAACGTCGTTTCGAATGCGTCGCTTGCTTTCGAGCGCTCCCGTCTGCGCTCCGCGCGCTGCATCAGGACTGAAAACCCAAGATGAAACTTCAAGTTTTAACGAACCGTATAGCCGGTGCACTCTCGCTCGTCGGCGTCGCGCTGACAAGCGGGTCTGCCCACGCAGCGCAGCCGTTCGTAGTACAGGACATCCGGATCGAGGGACTGAAGCGCGTCGAACCCGGTACCGTGTTTGCTTACCTGCCCATCAAGCAGGGCGCCACGTTTAACGACGATAAGGCTTCGGAATCGATTCGCGCGCTGTACGCCACGGGCTTCTTCAACGACGTCAATATCTCGACGGAAGGCAATGTCGTCATCGTTCACGTTCAGGAGCGTCCGGCGGTCGGCACGATCGACTTCGCCGGCATTCACGAGTTCGACAAGGAAAACCTGACCAAGGCACTCAATGCGGTTGGGCTTTCGCACGGCCGCTACTACGACAAGGCGCTAGTCGACAAAGCCGAGCAGGAGTTGAAACGCCAGTACCTGACGCGTGGCTACTATGCCGCCGAAGTCACCACCACGATCACGCCGATCGACCGCAACCGGGTCGCGATACTGTTCTCTGTCGCAGAAGGCCCGAGCGCGAAGATCCGCCAGATCAACTTCATCGGCAACAACGTTTTCAGCACGGACACGTTACGCGACGAAATGCAGATGTCCACGCCGAACTGGTTCTCGTGGTACACGAAGAACGACCTGTACGCGAAAGACAAGCTGACCGGGGACCTGGAGCGCATCCGCTCGTACTACCTGAACCGCGGCTATCTGGAGTTCAGCTTCGAGTCGACCCAGGTATCGCTTACGCCAGACAAGAAGGAGATGTACCTCACGGTCACGCTGCATGAAGGCGAGCCGTACACGATTTCGTCGATCAAGCTCGCGGGCAATCTGCTCGATCGCGAGCCCGAGCTGGCCAAGCTGATCAATATCAAACCTGGCGAGCGTTTCAACGCTGAAAAATTGCAGGCAACCACCAAGGCGATCGTCGACAAACTCGGTGAATACGGCTACGCGTTTGCCACCGTCAACGCGCAGCCGCAGATCGATCAGGAACACCACAAGGTCGACCTGACGCTGCAAGTGGACCCGAGCCGCCGTGTGTACGTGCGTCACATCAACGTAGTCGGCAACTCACGCACGCGTGATGAGGTGGTGCGCCGTGAAATGCGCCAGCTTGAAAGCTCGTGGTTCGATTCGAACCGCCTCGCGCTGTCGAAAGACCGGGTCAACCGTCTCGGCTATTTCACCGATGTCGACGTGACCACAGTGCCGGTGGAAGGCTCGCCGGACCAGGTCGATGTGGACGTCAAGGTGAGCGAAAAGCCGACCGGCGCGATTACCTTGGGCGCGGGCTACTCGTCCACGGACAAGGTGGTGTTGTCGGCCGGGATTTCGCAGGACAACGTGTTCGGTTCCGGCACCAGCCTCGCCCTCAACGTGAACACCGCGAAGACCTACCGCACCCTGACCCTGACGCAAACCGATCCGTACTTCACGGTGGACGGCATCAAGCGGATCACCGACGTCTACTACCGAACCTCCTATCCCCTTTACAACTATACCGACACGAGTTTCCGGATCATCACCGTGGGCGCGGACCTGAAATTCGGCATTCCGTTCTCCGAAGCCGACACCGTTTACTTCGGCGCCGGTCTCGAACAGAACCGGCTGTCCATTGATTCGTCGACACCTCAGAGCTACAAGGACTACGTAGCCGAATTCGGCAGCGTGGTGAACAACGTGCCGCTCACGGTGGGTTGGGCCCGGGACAATCGCGACAGCGCACTGGTGCCTAGCCGGGGCTATTTCTTTCAAGCCAATGGCGAAGTGGGCACCCCACTTGGCAACACCGAGTACTACAAGGCGGACGTTCAGGCGCAGTATTACTATTCGTTCGCACGCGGTTTCATTCTCGGCTTGAATCTTCAAGGCGGCTACGGCAACGGCTTTGCCGGAAAAGCCTATCCGATCTTCAAGAATTACTACGCGGGTGGTATCGGCTCGGTACGCGGCTACGACGCGGGCTCACTCGGTCCGACCGACAAGACGACCGGCGACCCGATCGGCGGCTCGCGCATGGTCGTGGCCAACGTCGAGATGACCTTCCCGCTGCCGGGCACCGGCTGGGACCGCACGCTGCGCGTCTTCACCTTCATGGATGCGGGCAACGTCTGGGGCGACGAAGGCAACAGCACCGGCGCCAACGGCTTGCGGTACAGCTACGGCGCGGGTCTTGAGTGGATTTCACCGATCGGCCCACTCAAGCTGTCAGTTGGCTTCCCCCTGATCAAACACTCCACCGACAAGTACCAGGTATTCCAGTTTCAGATCGGCACATCGTTCTGATCACGTCGTTCTGCTTTTCGACGCCCGCGGTCATGGTATGAGGACCGCGAGCGTCACCTGCATCATTCCCTCACGCTTTCAGCCGCGCCCGGGCGCCCAACCGGTATGAATCGGTTCGGGGCCCGTTCAAAGCACATCATCTGCGTCCTCCTGCTCCAATTTCACAAAGTCTCCTCAATTTCACCATTGTTGCTGCGACATTGATATCTATCATTTGCTCATCATCAGAGCGACTCTGTCCGGTCCGCTTTCTGAGTTCGATAGGTCGCTCCAAAGCAGCGGATGGTTGAATTGGCTGAACGTGAATATCGCACGGGCTGCAACCGTCGATTCCGGTTGGGAGGTAACGCAGATTTATGACGATCAGCCTTCTTGTAGTCGAACCCGATCAATCCGTCCGGGATCAGTTGCGCTTTCACCTTCACAAGAACCAGATCGCACTCTCCGTGCTGTACAGCGCGGCTCAGCTTGTCAGCCGGGTGGAACTGGAGTGTCCGTCAGCGATTCTGTTGCGCGCCGAGTCACCGATGAGCGAGGCGCGAGAGGCGCTCCGGCAACTGCGGCTAGCCGGCTACGACATGCCCATCTTCGTACAAAGCACCTCTGATGAGATCGTCGACAAAATTGTCGCCTTCGAATTGGGTGCGGACGACTATATCGTCGACCCAATCGATCCATACGAATTGACCGCCAGAATCAAGCGCGCCGTGCAACGCTGCAACCGGTCGCTTTGCGACGCGCCGGAAATTCGTGAGAAGGTGTTGTTCGGCAGCTACCAGATAGACTTCGCTACGCGGCGTCTGCTCAAGGACGGCTGCGAAATCTCGCTGCGCTCCGGCCAGTTTGCGTTGCTCAAGCTGTTCGCAAGCAATCCGATGCGAATCTTGACGCGTTCGATGGTCAACAGCCAGCTAGGAAGAGCGGAGAGCCAGAAGGCCAGTCTGGATGTTGCAGTCTGCCGCTTGCGCGGCGTGATAGAGGCAGATCCGGCCAATCCCAGGTTCATTCAAACCTTGCGCGGACGAGGCTATATGTTCGTACCGTCGCTCGAATAGCTCGAATAACAACCCTTGCTTGAGGCGGGCAAAAGCGAACGGCATCGCACGACACGTTGCGTGCTTGCCGCCATACCGCGTTACTTTTGACCTTCTTCTAACGCTAGCTGCATGATGGGCAACGTCATCGCGGCGTCGATCACGTCAATGATGTCGATATAGCCGACATAGTCGGAATACAGGTCGCTGGTCGCCGCCAGCAGGCCACCGAATCCGTAATTGAAATCCGCCGAAACGATTGGCCTGAATCCCGAGGCATAGTGTGCCCGTGGCGCGCAGCTATTCAGATCATCGACAACGCCGGCAGAAACGCTGTGATTCCCAAGTGAGAAAGCATTGACGCTCTCCCGGCGCAAACCATGGCGGATCGGAGGGCAGCAGATCGATGCCACGACCAGAACGACGATGAGGATGCGCATAAGGGAAGTGTTCGAAGTTGATCTTGAAAGTCAGACAGCCATAGGATAACGAAGTTTTTTTGGCTCAATTACAATCCCTTTCCGCTGGCCCGACCTACATGCAGCAACCAGGTTCAGCAGCGCTCAACCGCGCCGCAGACGCCCGCGGCCCGCAGGCGTAGCGGGGTCGTCTTCCAGAGTGTGGCGCTGACCGTTGCGATGCATCCGCACGCGCTCCCGAATCTCGGCCGCGGTCGCGGCGCCTGGCACGGCAACGCAAGAGTACTCACCGTTGCGGTTGATCCATTCGACGATCCGGCAGCACTCGCCCCACGGCTGCATGAGCGGTGCGGACACGCGGCAGCCGCGTATCTTCACGACGTCGGTGGCGAGGGGTGCGCTAACGCCGTTTTCAGCCGCGCCGCGGGTTGCGGCAGCGGCGGCTGTCTTTCGGCCGGGCCGGAAACCGCGCGACTCGGCGCGATTCACAGGTGAGGAGACTTGCATGAGATTGCTCCACTGACGGATCTGATCACCGGACATGGCCTCTTTGTCAGGCCATCGTAAAAGTGCCATACCATCATATCCAGACAACACGCAGACACAACGAAGAAAGGATGGAGAAGTTGTGGAGATTCGTCGGTAAGTGTGGATTGACGTAGCATTCATCTAGAATTCAGACATGCAAAGTGAAACTATCCGAATTCGTCCAAGCCGCCCTTTAGGGACCTTTCTCTCGCGCGCGCGGCAGCAGCGAACGAAGATGCGCTTTGGCATTACCTGGAAAATGTTCCTCGCCGTTTTAATCGCTTGCCTGGCGATTTCCCTGACGATGGGCTACGCCTTGCGCGTGAGCTTCGAAAACGGCTTCCTGCACTACGTTCGGGAACGCAACGCCGGGCGCATCAAAGCCGTCATGGCGAAGGTGACGAGCGAATACGCCGCTCACGGCAACTGGAATTTCCTGCGCGAGCATCCCGAAGCATGGCTCACGCTGCTGGACGGCGCCGCGCACGACGCCCTGCGCGAAGAACTCGCCACGGCGCAGATGGGCAAGTTGCCAGGCTGGAGAACCTTTCCCGGGAGTGGCAGCGTGCAGCAACTGCTTGGGCCGCTTTCCGGCCCGTCTGAGGGACCGCACTGGGGCATGCGCCTGCCACCGGCGCCACCCTCCGGTCCAGACATCGCAATGGAACGTGACCGTGTATCGGCAAGCGGTGTCGTGAGCGGCGACAGTCGCTATGACCGGCCGCCTCCTTCAGCGCCATTGGCGTCGTCTCCCGTCTCGCCCCCGTCGCATGACAGCATGACCCGTGACACGCCGCCCGAGGGGCCGCCCGTCACACTCTACGACGCCCGCCATGAACTCGTGGCGAGCACCGGCCAGCCACCCCCACCCGGCAGCACGATGAGACCGGTTGTCTACGTCGGCAAGGTCGTAGGCTGGCTTGCCGTGAACGGGCCCGACACCCTGTCGGACGCCGCCGACATCGCATTCCAGGCACAGCAGAAACGCGCGACCTGGGAGATCGCGGGCGTGGCTATCGTGCTCGCGGCGCTAGTCGCGCTGGTCCTTGCGCGCATCGTGCTCGCACCAGTCAAGCGCTTGATGAATGCGACCCACCGCCTGGCCGGCGGGGACTACACGGCCCGGGTGCCGGCCGGCAGACGCGACGAGCTCGGCCGGCTTGCGGGCGACTTCAACGTATTGGCCGACTCGCTGCAAAAAACCGAGCGCTCCCGGCGCGATTTCATTGCGGATATTTCACACGAGCTGCGCACGCCGCTCGCCGTGCTCCGCGGCGAACTGGAAGCCATCGAAGACGGCGTGCATGTGTTCAACCGCGATTCGCTCACTTCGCTGCAAACCGAAGTGAACATGCTCAACAAGCTCATCGAAGATCTGTACGAGCTTTCGCTGAGCGATGTCGGCGCACTCAGCTATCGCAAAACGCCGACCCATGTCGGGCAACTGGCGCGGGCCTCGATCGAGGCCATGCGGGAGTCGTTCAAGGCGAAACGGATCGAGCTCGACCTGACCTGCATGCCGGACATTGCGGACACGACCTTCGCGGTCGATCCCGCGCGCTTCGTACAGCTGTTGAAAAACCTGTTGCAGAATTCGTTGCGTTATACCGATCCGGACGGCCACGTGCGTGTGTCGCTTTCGCAGAGCGCCAGCGGTTGGCAACTCGACGTGCAGGACTCCCTGCCCGGCGTGCCCGATGCCGCGCTCGCGCACCTGTTCGACCGTTTCTATCGCGTGGACGAATCGCGCAGCCGTCAGAACGGCGGTGCGGGCCTCGGCCTCTCGCTGTGCCACGCTATTGTGACGGCGCATGGCGGCACGATCGGCGCCAAGGCCTCGCCTCTGGGCGGCGTCTGGATCACTGCCCGCTTTCCATCGGAAGGAGACGTGACAACATGACCGAAGGGCGCCCTTCGCACATCCTGATCGTCGAGGATGAACCCAAGCTCGCCGCCGTGCTCGAAGCGTATTTGCAGCTCGAGGGCTTTGTCACCACGATCCTCGACGATGGTCATCAAGTGATGCCCTTCATTCGTTCAACGCCGCCGGCGCTGATGCTGCTCGACCTCATGCTGCCCGGGCGCAGCGGCATGGACATCTGCCGCGAGCTACGGCAATTTTCGGCGTTGCCCGTCATTATCCTGACCGCGCGCATCGACGAAATCGACCGTCTGCTGGGTCTCGAGATCGGTGCCGACGACTACGTCTGCAAACCGTTCAGTCCGCGCGAAGTGGTGGCGCGCGTCAAGGCAATCTTGCGCCGTGCAACGCCTGCCGCGGCGGCTGCAGACGGACTGCCACAGGGGCAACCGGGTTCACAGGGTCTCCAGGTCGACGAGCAGTTTCATCACGCCTTACTCGACGGTAAGGAACTCAAGCTCACGCCGCTTGAATTGCGGCTCCTCGCGCTGCTGATGAAATCGCCGGGACGCATTTTTTCCCGCGACTACCTGCTGAGTCATCTCTACGACGATCACCGCGTTGTCACCGACCGCACCATCGACAGCCATATCAAGAATCTGCGCCGCAAGCTGCAGGGCGCACGGCCGGAGAGCGAGCCTATCGCGTCCGTGTACGGCGTGGGTTACCGGCTGGAAATTTGATCGATAGGATCGGATGCCGCCATGCCGTCTTCATCTGACGCTGGCCGTTTTCGAATTCAGCCCGCCTTTTCCGCCGCCGTTGTATCGGGCGGCGGACTCCATTGCGCGAACTCCTCGCTCAGAAAGTCGACACATACCCGCACTTTCGCCGACTGAGCGAGCCGCGCCGGATACACCGCCCACAGGTTCGCGGGTTGCGTGACATCCGGCAACACCTGCCGCAACTGGCCGCTGTCGAGCAACGGCCGCACGTCCCACATCGAGCGCAACACGATTCCGCGTCCGGCCAACGCCCATTGCACGGCCACCTCACCGTGATTGGTCGACAGCGGTCCCGTGACTTTGATCGATGCCGCTTCACCGCGCGCCGTCAAACGCCAGAGACCGAATGGATGGTCGCGCTCCTTGATCGCGAGACACGCGTGCGACGACAGGTCCGCGAGTTGCCGCGGCGCACCGTGCCGCGCGAGGTATTCCGGCGACGCGCACAGTACCCGGTGATTCGACGCGAGCCGTTTGGCGATCAGATGCGGCGCGATTTCGTCGCCGATACGGACATCGAGGTCGAAGCCTTCGCCGCCCACGTCGACGAGCCGGTCGAACAGATCGAGCCGCACACTCAATTGCGGATACCGGTCGGAGAACCGGGCCAGCGCGGGCGCGACGAAACGGCGGCCAAAGCCGAAGCTGCTGGAGATGCGCAATTTGCCGCCAGGGATGCGGCGCGTAGTGGAAACGTCTTCCACCAGCTGGTCGACGTCGTCGAGAATCTTTTCGGCCCAGGTGTAGACCCGTTCACCAGCCTCCGTAATCGCGACGCGCCGCGTGGAACGGTGCAATAACCGCGTACCGAGCGTAGTCTCGAGCACATTGATGCGTTTGCTGACGTACGCCGCGGACACCGACAGCGCCTCCGCCGCCGCGCTGAAACTCGATTTGCGCGCCACTTCGCAAAACACGCGCAAATCGCCTAGATCGGGTGATGGGACGGCGTTCATAGGTCGCTCGGTCGCAGAAGGGTTTGTACACGATTCGTGCACAGTGGCTTAACTAAAGTGACTATTTTAAGCTCAAACAGCAGGAATAAAATAAGCGCTATCGAACCATCGAAATTCCCAACGGAGGAGCAGGAACATGTCGAAGACCTATCGGATTGCGGTCATACCGGGCGACGGCATCGGCGTCGAAGTGATGCCGGAAGCCATTCGCGTGCTGGAGACGGTGAAAAAGCGCTTCGGCATCGAACTGGAGTATCAGCACATCGAATGGGCGAGCTGCGATTACTATGCCAAGCACGGCAAGATGATGCCGGACGACTGGAAAGCCCAACTGCAATCCGCCGACGCGATTCTGTTCGGCGCGGTCGGCTGGCCCGACACGGTGCCTGACCATATCTCGCTGTGGGGGTCGCTCCTGAAGTTCCGGCGCGAATTCGACCAGTACATCAACCTGCGCCCTGCCCGGCTCTTCGCCGGTGTGCCTTCGCCGCTCGCGGGCCGCAAGGCGGGTGACATCGATTTCTGGATCGTGCGTGAGAACACCGAGGGCGAATATTCGTCGGTGGGCGGCGTGATGTTCGAAGGCACCGAGCGTGAGTTCGTGCTGCAGGAATCCGTGTTCACGCGGCACGGCAGCGAACGCGTGCTGAAGTTCGCTTTCGATCTCGCGCAACGGCGCGAACGCAAGAAGATCACCGTGGCGACGAAGAGCAACGGTATCGCGATCAGCATGCCGTGGTGGGACAAATGCGCGGCCGGCGTCGCGGCGCAATACCCGGATGTCACGTGGGACAAGCAGCACATCGACATTCTCTGCGCGCGCTTCGTGCTCAACCCGGATCGCTTCGACGTCGTGGTTGCGACCAATCTGTTCGGCGACATCCTCTCCGATCTCGGTCCGGCCTGCACGGGCACGATCGGCCTCGCGCCGTCGGGCAATCTGAACCCGGACCACAAGTTTCCGTCGCTGTTCGAACCGGTGCACGGTTCGGCGCCTGACATCGCCGGCAAGAACATCGCCAATCCGATTGCGATGATCTGGTCCGCCGCGATGATGCTCGACTTCCTCGGCAATCACGAAGGCAAGGAACGCGAGGCGCATGACGCGATTCTCGCGGCGATCGAAGCAACGCTGATCGAAGGCCCGCATACTGGCGACCTCGGCGGCAAGGCGAACACCACCGAAGTCGGTCAGGCAATCGCGGCTAAACTCGCCTGAGCCTAACGATCTGTCGCGATCTGTCGATCCTAACCCTCTGCGAGGACACGTTCGAATGAGCATGGAAGCCTATCCCATCGAAGTCGAATTCCCCGATATTTCGGTTCACGAGCAATCGTCGTCCGGCATTGCCTACGTTCATACGTTCGACTCCGGCGTGCCGGGACCGCATGTGATGATCAACGCGCTCACGCACGGCAATGAAGTGTGCGGGGCGATCGTCGTCGACGAACTGCTGCGGCGCGCGTTGAGGCCGCGTCGTGGACGCCTTACGCTTGCCTTTGCGAACGTCGCTGCGTATCGGCGCTTCGACCCGGCAAAGCCCGACGCCGCCCGCTTCGTCGATCAGGACTTCAACCGCGTGTGGACCGCCGCGGTGCTCGACGATACGTCGCGCACGTCGAGCGAATTGACCCGCGCACGCGAGATGCGCCCGGTGATCGACACAGTCGATGCGCTCCTCGATCTGCATTCGATGCATGAGAAATGCAAGCCGCTGATCGTGGCGGGACCGCTGCAGAAAGGCATCGACCTTGCGGTGCGTCTCGGCACACCCGCTACGGTGATCTGCGACGAGGGCCATCCCGAAGGCCGTCGCATGCGCGATTACGAAGGCTTCGGCACCGCGGATAGCGCGAAACACGCCTTGCTGATCGAATGCGGACAACACTGGGAACGAAGCGCAGTCGCCGTGGCTCGCGATACGACCGCACGCTTTCTGCTGCTGGCAGGCGTGATCGATGAAGCCGATCTGCCGGACGGCTGGCTGGCGCCGCTGCCGCCCACCCAGCACATCGTCCGCGTCACACAGCCGGTGGTCGCGACCAGTATGGATTTTCGTTTCGCGGCGCCCTACACCGGACTGGAGATCTTTCCGGAGGCCGGCACGGTCATCGGCTGGTCGAATGGCGAAGCGGTGGTCACGCCTTACGACAACTGCATGCTCGTGATGCCGTCGCTGCGGCAATTGCGTCCCGGTGTCACCGTCGTGCGGCTGGGCAAGATCGAACAAACCGTGACGAACACGAGCGGCCGATGAATCGGCTCATGCACATTCAAAAGGTAAGGTGAAAATGAAGGTTCAAAGCATCAAGCAAAGCGTGAGTCTGCAGAATCTGGAGGACTGGGGCACGGCGGGGCTCCCGGGCACGACGCCGATTCAGGTGTCCGGCGTGCAGCGCGTGATCAAGGGCAGCGAAGCCATCGACACCGGTATTTTCGAATGCACGGCGGGCACGTACCGCCGCTCGGTCAAGCAGGCCGAGGTGATGCACTTCCTCGCGGGACGCGGCCGCTTCACGCCCGATAACGAAGAGACCGTTCACTTCGAAAGCGGCGACACGCTCTTTTTCGAAGCCAATACCGAAGGTCTTTGGGAAGTCGAGGAAACCATGCGAAAGGTCTATGTGATCTTTTGAGCACGGCCCCGAGCGCCGTCCTCGGCGCTCGCCCCACACCTGCACGTTCCGTTCCCGGCGCACCCTGCGCCGCGGCATCCACAGCCATTCCCACTGTTCTGTCGCTCTGCCTCATTGGATGGGGCCTCAGTGCCATGGTCGGGTAATCCCGCGTTGCCCCTCGTTGTCAAACTACTTACAGTTCGGCGTGTTCTTATAGAGAATCGGTGTTCTTTATACGAACAAAACAGGCAAAGTTATCGGCGCCTGGATCACCTGCATCTTCTCGCAGGTCGAGGCAGGTCAACCTGCCCGAGTACTATGCATTGTCGAAGCGCATCGATCTGTATGCGCTACAGGCGTTCCAGCGCACCAACGGCAACACGCTCGGCACGGCAGGTTCGGGCCTCATCGTCACGGCCAGCGCAACCATCGGCGATGGCTTCCACAGCGCGCCGTCGCCGGCATAGGCATCGTGCACCGCTTCCAACCGGCGTACGATCGTAATAGAAAGGAAGGCTCGTTACGGCGAGCCTTTACGTATTCTGCAGTCAGGAGACCACCATGAGCCGCAGCAACGCTGTGAACGTTCAAACGTTTATCAACGACCACCCCTTCTCGCCGTTCCAGTGGCTCATCTTTTTCATGTGTTTCATCATCGTCCTGCTGGACGGTTTTGACACGGCCGCGATCGGCTTCATTGCACCGTCGCTGATCTCCGAATGGGGCATCACCCGGCCGGCGCTCGCGCCAGTGTTGAGCGCGGCGCTGTTCGGCCTCGCGTGCGGCGCGCTCGTCTCAGGGCCGCTGTCCGACCGGCTCGGGCGGCGCTCGATGCTGCTCGGCTCGGTGCTGCTGTTCGGCGTGACCTGCTTCGCTTCGGCGTTCTCGAACAACATCGAACACCTGACGATCTTGCGCTTCGTCACCGGCGTCGGCCTCGGCGCGGCCATGCCGAACGCCGTGACGATGATGGGCGAGTACTGTCCGGATCGCCGCCGCGCGACCGTGATCAATCTGATGTTCTGCGGCTTTCCGCTGGGCGCGGCCTTCGGCGGCTTTCTCGCTGCGTGGATGATTCCGCACTTCGGCTGGCGCAGCGTGCTGGTGCTTGGCGGTATCACGCCGCTCTTGCTGCTGATCGTGCTGGTGCTGAAGATGCCGGAATCGGTCCGCTACATGGTGGCGAACAGTAAGCCGGTCGAACGGATCCGCGCAGCGCTGGCACGCATTTCGAGCGACGCCGCGCAGGCCGACAGCTTCGTCATGACCGAAACCGCGCCGCAAACCGGCGGCAAGGGCATGGGCGTGGTGCTGTCGCGTTCGTACATCGTCGGCTCGGTGATGCTGTGGATCGCCTACTTCATGGGCCTCGTGATCTTCTACGCGTCGATCAACTGGATGCCGATTCTGTTGAAGGACGCCGGACTCACGCCGCAACGCGCGACGCTGATTTCCGCACTGTTCCCGCTCGGTGGCGTGGGCGCCGTGCTGTGCGGCGTGCTGATGGACCGCTTCAACGCGAACCGCATCATTGCGGCCTGCTATGCGCTGACCGCGGTGAGCGTGTATTTCATTGGCCAGGCAGTTGGCAATGTGGGCGCGCTGGTGTTTATCGTGTTCGTCGCCGGCGTGCTGATGAATACCGCGCAATCGTCGATGCCGGCGCTTGCCGCCGCGTTTTATCCGACTCAAGGTCGCGGCACGGGCGTGGCGTGGATGTTGGGGATCGGCCGCTTCGGCGGGATCGCGGGTTCGTTCCTCGTGGCCGAACTGACTCGCCGCCACTTCACCTTTGGCGGCATCTTCGCGATGGTTGCGGTGGCAGGTCTGATTTCGTGCGTGGCGTTGCTGATCAAGCAGGCGGCACGGCCGCATGTGGCGGCAGAAACCGGCGCGAAAGCGGAGTCGTTTGGGCACTAAGAAGTTGAAAGAGGCGCCGGTGAAAAGCACCGCGCCCCACTTCCCGATAAACTACGCCGTTATTGATTCGGGCGGGCACGGCAATGATCAATGCCATTGCCTTTGCACCGTCGCCCATCTAACGACAGGATTCAGTCAATGAAACGCGTAGTTGTATCGGCCGTGCTCGCACTGTGCCTCGCACAGCCGGCCGTTGAAGCCGTTGCACAAACAGTCAGCGATCAATGTTTTGCGATCGGCGATATTGCCGGCCAGGTGGCTTCGTGGCGTGCGCACAAGAAGACGAAAGCGCAGGCGCTTGCCCAAGCGGCCAAGTACTACAAAGGTGAATCCGACCGGCAAGCAGTCTCCGCCATCGTCGAAAAGATCTACAGCCCGAACGCCCCCCACATGACGCCCGATCAGGCCAGCATGGCGTTCACCTCGGACTGTGTAAACCAGCAGAAATCGCAGGCACCCGCGCAGTAGTGCCTGCTATCTGCACGGCTATTTCGCCGCACTAGCGGCTAGCGCCAGGACTAGCGCTTGCGGAACGCATCCAGCGACGTCAACGCGTTGCCGTGAAAATCGAACAACGTGTTGTTGTCCCACTGATCGCCCGCGCCGACTTTCCATCCGACATTCGGCGTCGGAATCCATTCCGGCTCCCACCAGAACACGCCCTTGCCGTGGCCACCGGGTATCGCCTTCACGATATCCGTCACCGCACCGATAAATTGCGCCTGGCCGGCCGGTGTCTGCGGGAAGGTCGTGGAGCCGGTATTGGTCATCGCGTTGGGTTCCGAATCGCCGTCGCTGGTGGTCCACGGATACGCGGTCTCGACGACCATCACGTCCTTTCCGTAGCGCGTCGCCATATCGTTCGCATTGTTCTGCAAATCGCTTAGCGCGCCTTGCCACTGCGGGTAGTAGGACAAGCCGATCACATCAAACGTGACGTCGCGTTGTACCGCGCTGTCGAACCACCAACGGCTCGTTGCATTGTTGCCGCCGCTGTCGAGGTGCAGCATGACCTTGATCCGTTCATCGACGGATTTCACCGCGTCGTGCCCGGCCTTCAACAGTTGCGCGAGGTTGTCCCACTGATCGTATTTGCCGAGCGGCCACAGCATGCCGCCCGTGATTTCGTTGCCGACCTGAACCCACTCCGGATGCACGCCATCGCGCTTGAGCATCGTGAGGACCTTCGACGTGTACTCGGATAGCAGCGCACAGGTTTGCTCGATATCCTTGCCAGCCCAGTCGTGAGGCGGATACTGCTTGCCCGGATCGGCCCACCAGTCGCTGTAGTGGAAATCGATCAGTATGCGCATGCCGAGCGCAGCGGCGCGGCGAGCCAGAACGCGTACATGTTCGGCATTGTTGTAACCGGTGGCGGGACTTTGGTCGGCCGGAAAAAAGTTCGGATTGCCAGGATCGTTCCACACCTTGATGCGGATCGAGTCGACACCGTGACTCTTCAGAATGAAGAGACAGTCGAGCGGTACACCGTGCTCGTAAAACTTCGCGCCATTGGCCTCGAGTTCCAGCAGCGTCGACACGTCCGCACCCTTTGCAAACCCGCGGCCATGACCGAACAAGCCAAGTTCACCTGCAACGGCGGGCACGCCGACCGTTGCGCCAACACCAGCGGCGGCCCCAGCAGATGCGAGCCATCCGAGCATTTCTCTTCTGTTCATCTGTCATCCTCCATCGATTGAATGGCGGTTCTTTTAGAGGCCGCCTGTTCCGGGTTGAAGCGCTTAAATTTCTGGCGCCATTTCTACCTCCGATAACGCGCTCATCTCACTTCTCGCTTCTCACTTGCTCAAGCCCGTTGACGTGCTGGGCTACGCGTTCCTCCACGCACAGACGTCACCGGTTTTCAACTGTGAATGTCCCAGCACAAACGTCGCATTGGCCGGCGCGGGCGCCTGCGCCTGCTCCGGACCGAAGTTGAACGCGAAGGTCAAATTGCCGCGTCGGCGAATGCGCAAGCCCTCAGCCAGGCGGTGTGTCTCGATGCCGGCATCCTTCGCGGCCTGCTGCAAAACCTCGCGATGCAACGCGTGCGACAACCAACCCGCCACATAACGAACCTTTCCGTGGGTGAGGATCGCGGGCCACGTGTCGTCGAATTGCGCTTCGACGGTCGTCTCGCCATTGGCGCGAACGTGCTCACGCCAATGCAGCGCAACGCCCTGCGTGTCTCCGATCGAAAGCGCTGGCGTAAGCGTCGGGCGCAGCGTTTCGACTTCGAGCACCTGCATCGGCAGAACGCGTTGCAACGCACCGGGTGGCAAGCTCGAAGGAATGGCGAAGGTCGTGGTCTTCGAACCGCTCCTCGGGCCGAATACCCATTGCGCCGAACTCCGCTCGATCTGATCGACGAGCGTGTCGTCGATCACGGCAATGCTCGGCACCACCACTAACCGGTACGGCGAAAGATCGGCCTTGCTCGACACGATATCGACGTCGAGGCCGAGTTCACGCAGCGCCTCGTAGTAGTCGAACGCCAGCGTCTGATAGTCGAAGGTTTTGCCATGACGCTGAATCTCGAACATCCACTGCGTCTCGTAGTCGAACACGATCGCGGTGGCCGCGCGCGCTGGCGCACCGAGGCCGGACAGCGCTGCGGACGAGGCAATTTCCCGCGCTGCCTGCTGCACTTCGAGGCCGCCAGGCGACAGTTCGTTGTTCGGCAAGTTGAGACCCGAATGCATCTGTTCCTGCGCATACGGACACTGACGCCAGCGAAAATACGACACCAGTTCCGCGCCATGTGCGAACGCTTCATAAGCCCACAGCCTGACCATGCCCTTCGCGGGCACCGGATTCCACGGCGCCCAGTTCACCGGCCCTGCCTGTTGCTCCATCACCCAGAAACGGCCAGCGCCGATCGCGCGGTAGCGGTCGTGATCGAACGCCGAGACGTCCGGATGCGCGGTACGTGCGTAACGCGCCTTCTGCTCTTCAGGCAGTGCGATCGATTCCGTGCGCGCGATCGGATAGCTGTCCCACGCTGCCACGTCGAGCGCGTTGTCTTCGGTGAAACGGTAATGATCGAAGGTCGTAAAGAAGCCCATGAAGTTGTGCAGCAGATCCGCCTCGGGTGCATGCTCACGCAGCACGTCGATCTGCTCGCGATGGAAGCTCGCCACCTCATCCGACATGAAACGACGGAAATCGAGCAGATGGATCGGATTGGCGTCGGTGGGCGTGAGGTTCGGCAGGCCGATCGTCTCGAACGACGGATACTCCATGCTCCAGAACACATTGCCCCATGCATCGTTCAACGTCTCGACGCGCTCGTAGCGATGCTGCAACCACATCTGAAAGCGCGCCAGTGCCGCGTTCGAATAGCTCGGCACGGTCTCGTGGCAGCCGAGTTCGTTATCGGTCTGCCACGCAACGATCGACGGATGCCGTCCATAGCGCTCCACCATCGCCGTGACAATGCGTACGCACTCACGCCGATAGGTTTCGCTGGAAATATCGTAGTGGCGACGCGAGCCGAAATTCCAGCGCACGCCGTCCGCACGCACCGGCAACACATCCGGGTGTGCGTCGATCAGCCACTTCGGCGGCGACGCGGTCGGCGTGCCCAGCACGAGTTTCAGCCCCGCGGCTGCCAACGTCTCGACGGCTTCATCGAGCCAGCCCCAGGCGAATTCGCCGGCGCGCGGCTCCATCCGGCTCCATGCGAATTCGGCGATCCGCACATGCGTGATGCCGAGTTCGATCATACGTTTCGCATCGTCGGCCCACATCGAACGCGGCCATTGTTCGGGGTAGTAGCAAACACCAAGTTGCATGAGAAAGTCTCTTTGTTAAATGACGGCGAACGGGCGATCAGCCCTTGCTTGCGCCGAAAGTCAGGCCGGCGACGAAATGCTTCTGCATCAGGAAGAACATCAACACGGAGGGCAAAGCGGCGAGTACCGAGCCGGCGGCAACCAGATTCCATGCCGTGGTCCATTGGCCTTTCAGCGCGGCGACGCCCACGGTGATCGGCGCGGCCTCATCGCCTTGCGTAAGGCACAGCGCCCAGAAGTAGTCGTTCCAGACAAACGTGAATACGAGGATGCCCAGCGCGGCGAGCGCGGGGCGAATCAGCGGCAGCACGATGCGCCAGTAGATCGTCCATTCGCTCGCCCCTTCCACGCGCGCCGCCTCGATCATCTCGAACGGCAACTGCTTGATGAAGTTGCGCAGAAACAGCGTGCAAAAACCGGTCTGAAACGACACATGAAAAATGACCAACGCCCACACGCTGTTGAATAGGCCCACTTTCAGCGCCATGTCGCGCACCGGGATCATCAGAATCTGGATCGGTACGAAATTGCCGGCTACAAAGGCGAACAGCACAGCGGTATTGCCCGGGAACCGGTAGGTCGCCAAAGCAAAACCCGCCATCGAAGCGAGCACGATCGCGCCGATCACCGAGGGCACCGTGATCAACACGCTATTGGCGAAGTAATGAAGCATCGGCGTTTGCGTGAGCGCCGTGCCGTAGTTTTCGATTAACGCAAAATGCTTGGGCCAGCCCCAGTAATCGCCTTGCGACAACTCGTCCGACGAACGGATCGACGTGACGAGGACGGCCAGCATCGGCAGCAGCCATATCAGCAGCGCGAGCGGCAACGACGCTTTGTACAACGTGCGGTTGAGCGGTTTCCAGCGTTCGACGGGAAGCGGATACATGACACGTGACTCCTGGAAATCAGTGTTCTTCGCGCAGCATGCGGCGCAGATGGAACACGATGTAGACGAGCATGATGGCGAACAGCACGACGGCAATCGCCGCGGAATAGCCTTCGCGGTAGTACTTGATCGCCTGGTCGTACATGTAATAGGCGAGCACGGTCGAGCTATCGAAGGGACCGCCGCCGCTCATCACCGCAATCAGGTCGAAACTGCGCAGCGCGCCGATCACGGTCAGCACGACTGCCATGAATGTGGCGGGCCGCAGTTGCGGAAGAATCACGTGCCATAGCAGACGCACGCCTTTTGCGCCCTCCATGCGTGCCGCCTCGACCACTTCGGGATTGATGCCTGTCAGCCCGGTGAGGTACAGCACCATGCAAAACGGCGTTTGCGGCCACAGCGCGGCGAAGATGATGCCGAAGGTGACGGTGTGCGGATCGCCGAGCACAGGAATGCCGTGACCGACGATCAGCCTCAGCAAGCCAAAGCCGGGATCGTAGAACCAGCTGAACACCAGCCCGACCACCACGCCCGATAGCACGAACGGCGCGAAAAACAGCGACTTCACAACCCTCATGCCACGGATATGCTGGTTCAGATACAACGCGAAGAGCAGCCCGAGCGGCGGCGCCAACAGGAATAGCGCGAGCCAGATCAGGTTGTTCTTGAGCGCCGTATAAAACGTGTCCGCATGAAACAGCTCGATGTAGTTATCGAAGCCCGCGAACGTCTTCGGCGTCATGCCGTCCCAGTTGTAAAAGCTGAGCGAAATACTGTTGATGATCGGGTAGACCACGCACAGGCAAAACAACACACAGCCCGGCAGCAGGAAGAAAAGCGCCGCCCGGTGCTGATGACGGCGCGTCGTGGAGACGTGCCGGTGCCGCGCCGCGGGTAGGCGGCGCGCTGCGGAATGAGACATGATCGGGCCTCGTCGGAGATCGAAGGCGAGCGCCAGCGCTTGCTGCCGTGCTGGCGCTCCGGGGCTTACTTCTTGTAGATGCGCTTGCGGGTCGCTTCGAGGCGGACCAGCATGGCGTCGAGTTGCGACGGATCGCTGTAGAACTGCTGCATCGCCTTCATGCCTTCGTCGGCCATTTCCTTCTGCATGTCGCGATCGTAGAACTGCGCGATGCCGCCCTTCGTGTTCGCGAGGGTCTGGAAACCGACCTTCGAAATCTCGTCTTCAGGTTCCGCCGACTGGCTGTTCGACGGCAACGTCCCCCAACCTTTCGCGAGATCGGCGTTGATCTGCGGCTGTTCCATGAAGGCAAGCAGTCTGCGGGCATCGGCCTTGTTCTTTGCTTTGGCCGGAACCAGCAGCACATTGACCGGACCGTCTTCGGCCATCGGTACATTCGCGTCGATCACCGGGAAGCGGAAGAAACCGGTCTGCGGCCGGAGGGACGCCGGAATGCTCGCTGAGAAGAACGTGCCCATCAGCATCATCGAGGCCTTGCCATTCACGAGAAACGGCGCAATCGAATCGAGGTCGTAGGAGAGCGCGTTGTCGATGAAGTAGTGATCGTCGATCAGCGTTTTCCACGCGGTGTAGACCTTTTTAACGCGTGCATCGGTGTACGGAATTTCGCCGGCCATCAACTGCTGGTGGAATGCGTTGCCGTTGATGCGCAGGTCGAGATAGTCGAACCACGCGGCAAGCGTCCAGCTATCGCGCGCCGCAACGGCGATCGGCGCAACGCCGCTGGATTTCAGCTTCTTGCAGGCGTCGAGAAATTCATCCCACGTTTTCGGTTCGCCTTTGATGCCGGCCTTCTCGAACAGATCCTTGCGATAGAAGAAGCCGTAGGCGTCGTAACCGAGCGGCGCGGCGTACTGCTTGCCCTTATACGTCGAGGCGTCCTTCACCGACGCATACTGCTGCGACCAGCCGTTCTTGCTCCAGTCCGAGGACAGATCTTCGAGCAAACCGCGTTGCGCGTAATACGCCATCCGCTCGCCGTCGTGCCACGACACGACATCAGGCGGATCGGTGGCGAGCCACCCGCCCATCTGCACCTTGTACGCTTCCTCGCTGATGTAGGTCACCTTGAGGTCGACGTCGGGATTGGCTTTCTTGAACTTGTCGAACGCGTCCTGCCACGTCGAGCGCTGATTACCGCGCGCCGAGACGTTGACGGTCAACGTGGCCGCGTCGGCCGCGGTGGCGCAGAGCGCGCCTGCAACCAGTGCGACCCCAATCGACGCGTATGCCAGACGGCGAAGGCGAAGAGAAATCATCTTATGTCTCCTTGACTACCTTGTTGGCTGACAGCGGCTCGCTGCCAGACGATGTACCCGCTCTTTGGCGGAATAGGGTTTTGTGAACTCGGTGGTGCCCTGGATGCCCGAGATGCGCGAGGCGCCTCAAGCGGCGACCCGCTCGGGCTCGAACATGCTGCGCCGCAGTGCAACGCCATCCGCATCGAACAGATGACATGCGGCAGGCGGAACGTGAATGCAGATGCGCTCGCCCGATCCGATCGGCGTATCGCCCGCGGCCTTGGCGATGAGCGTGCCGCCCGCGTGATCCGCGTGAATATAGCTGTGCTCGCCCAGCCGTTCCGATAGCACCGTGACGCACTGGATGAACTGCTCGTCGCCAGATAGACGCAGATGTTCCGGGCGCACGCCGAGCGTGACGGGCTGGCCGCGCTGAAGACGTTGACCGTCCACGTGAGCGACCAGCCGCTCGCCGCTTTCCGTCAGCGTGATGGCCACCTTGCCCGCTTCGATCGAATCGACCACGGCATCGATGAAATTCATTCGCGGCGAACCGATGAAGCCCGCCACAAAGCGCGACTTCGGATGGTGATACAACTCGAGCGGCGCGCCGCTCTGCGCGATGCTGCCGAAGCGCTCGGCGTCCGCTCCTGCGTGCAGCAACACGATCCTGTCGGCAAGCGTCATCGCCTCGACCTGATCGTGGGTCACATAGACCACGCTCGCGTTCGCGAAGCGCTGGTGCAGGCGGGCGATTTCGACACGCGTCTGGCCGCGCAATGCGGCATCGAGATTCGACAGCGGTTCGTCGAACAGGAACACGCCGGGTTCGCGCACGATCGCCCGGCCGATCGCAACACGCTGCCGCTGCCCGCCCGAAAGCGCTTTCGGATACCGGTCAAGGAAGGCGTCCAGTTGCAGAATGCGCGCGGCTTCGTGCACCTTCCGGTCGATCACGTCCTTGGGTTGCTTCGCGAGTTTCAGGCCGAACGCCATGTTGTCAAACACGGTCATGTGCGGAAACAGCGCGTAGCTCTGGAACACCATCGCCACGCCGCGTCCGGCGGCGGGCACATCGTTCATGAGGCGGCCGCCGATGTGCAGTTCGCCTTCGCTCAGGTCTTCGAGACCGGCGATCATTCTCAGCAGGGTCGACTTGCCGCAACCCGAGGGCCCGAGAAACACGCAGAACTCGTGCTGCGCGATCTCGAGATTCACGCGCCGGATCACCGGCGGATGGTCACCGTACGACTTCTGCACGTTCGTAAGACGAATCGTTGCCATGCTGCTGCCTCCTTGATTTAACCGCTTAAATTTCTGTTAAAAATAAACGGTCAGTTCTTGTGCAGCAGGCATTTAATCGCTTAAATTCGAGTTCGAAGGGAAAAGTCATGGTGGGTGTCTCCTGTCGACCAGAGTTGGCGCTTTAGCGCCTTACTCTGGTCCCATGCAAGGCGCTGTGTTTTCCAGCAAGTTATCAATGTCGCCGGTTGCTTGCAACATTTGAATCGCGCTCCCTGAATATGGGATAAACAGAACATGGTCACCCTTTCCGAAGTCGCAAAGCGCGCACACGTTACTGCCGCCACCGTTTCCAACGTCCTGCGCAACCGCGAGAAGGTCCGCCCGGAGACTGCCGAACGCGTGCTCAAGGCGATCGCCGATCTCGGCTACCGGCCCAATCTGAACGCCCGCGCGCTGGCCGAGGGTCACTCGTCGACCTTGGCCTTGATGTTGTCGAACATCTCGAACCCGTTCTACCCCGAGTTCGTGTTGGCCGCCGAGCGAGCGGCACGCAAAGCCGGATACTTCCTGATGGTTTGCAATACCGACGACGATGCGGAGGTCGGCCGTGCGTATCTGAACCAGATCGCCGGCACACTCGCGGACGGTGTCCTCGTGATGAACACGGACATCAAGTTCAACGATTTGTGCGCGTCGGCCACGCACGGCGCGCCGATCTTGCTGGCGATGTGGGAACACCCGGAGGCGCCGCCCGCCCTGCCCTGCATCGCCGTGGATTTTGCTCATGCGGGTGCGCTTGCCGCGAGGCATCTGCTTGAATTGGGTCACCGCGAGATCGGTCTTCTGATCGGCGACGGGTGCGGCGGCTTGCAGGATGCGCGCTCCAACGGATTTCGCGCGGTGGTGCACGAGGCCGGTATCGAAACAGACGCGGCCGCAGTGCTGCAGATCCGCGACTCGATCGACGCTGGCTACGCCGCCTGCATGCAGTTGATGGCGAACCGCCCTCACCTCACCGCGATTTTCGCGACCAACGATCTGCTGGCGATCGGCGCGGCACAGGCGTTGATCACGCTGGGTCGCGCCGTGCCGAACGATGTGTCGGTCATCGGCATTACGGACATTCAACTGGCGCACCAGGTGCATCCTGCGTTGACGACGGTCGCGATCCAGACGGCGGCCGTTGCGGAGTTGTCGATCGAGAGCCTGATCCGGCTGATCCAGACGCCTGAACAGCAACCGTCGATGGTGCTCGCGCCGCCGCCGCAACTCATTGTGCGGGCGTCGACGGGACCGCGGCGCATGAGTTGAGGCGCGAGCCTGTGCGTACAGCAGGCCGCGCAACAGGGCCGTCGCCAGCCGCCACCCATCCCGGCACGGTGCCTTCACCGCAGATTCAGCAGAAAATGCTGTGGCGGCCCGAAAAAAACGCTCCGTGCGCCGTCCAGACCTCGATTGGCGATTTCATCGACTGTCGCGCACGGGTAGCATCGAAGTATCAATCTGAAGGAGCAACCCCGATGTCTCTCGCATTGACCCGCAAAGAACTGATTCGCCCGCAGAACCTGATCGACGGCAAGTGGATCGACGCCGCCGACGCCGCGCGCTTTCCCGTCACCAACCCGGCCACCGGCGAATTGATCGTCGAAGTCGCGAACAGCGGCGCAGCGGACGCCCGCGCCGCCACCGACGCCGCGGCCCGCGCGTTCCCCGCATGGCGCGACAAGCTGCCGCGCGAGCGCGCGGAGATTCTGCGCCGCTGGCACGCGCTGATCGTCACCAATACCGAAGACCTCGCCAAGCTGATGTCGACGGAACAAGGCAAGCCGCTTGCGGAAAGCCGCGGCGAAGTCGCCTACGGCGCCTCGTACGTCGCGTGGTTCGCCGACGAGGCGACACGCATCTACGGCGATCTGATCCCGCAGCAACAACGCGGCAAACGCATGAGCGCGGTGAAGGAACCGGTCGGCGTGGTTGCGGCGATCACGCCGTGGAATTTCCCGCTGGCGATGATCGCGCGCAAGATCGCGCCCGCGCTCGCAGCCGGATGCACGGTCGTGGCCAAGCCCGCCGAAGACACGCCGCTCACGGCACTCGCGTTGGCCGCGCTCGCCCAGGAAGCGGGCTTGCCGGACGGCGTGCTGAACATGCTGTCGGCTTCGCGTGAACAGGGCATTGCGGCGGTCGCTGACTGGCTCGCCGACTCACGCGTGCGCAAGATCACGTTCACGGGCTCGACGCCGGTCGGCAAACATCTCGCCCGTGAATCGGCTGGCACGCTGAAGAAGCTGTCACTGGAATTGGGCGGCAATGCCCCTTTCATCGTATTCGACGACGCCGATCTCGACGCGGCGGTCACCGGTCTGATGGCATCCAAGTTCCGCAACGGCGGTCAGACTTGCGTGTGCCCGAACCGGGTTTATGTGCAATCGGGTGTCTACGCGCGTTTCGCCGATCTGCTCGCGAAACGCGTCGCCGCGCTGAAGGTTGCGCCCGCAACCGATCCGGACGCGCAGATCGGCCCGATGATCAACGAACGCGCAATCGACAAGATTGCCCGGCACGTAGAAGATGCCGTCAAACACGGTGCAAAAGTGCTGACTGGCGGAAAGCGCCTGACCGAACTCGGCCCGAACTACTATGCGCCGACCGTGCTGACCGATGCACGGGACGACATGATCGTCTGTTGCGAAGAAACCTTTGGGCCGGTGGCGCCGCTGTTCCGTTTCGATAACGAAGCTGAAGCGATCCGCCTTTCCAATGACACGCCTTTCGGCCTCGCCGCCTACTTCTACACGCAGGACGTGCGACGCATCAATCGCGTCGCAGCCCAGCTCGAAGCGGGTGTGATCGGTATCAACGAAGGCGCCGTGTCGAGCGAAGCGGCGCCGTTTGGTGGGGTGAAAGAATCGGGGTACGGCCGCGAAGGTTCGAAGTACGGGCTCGACGATTACATGTCGATCAAGTACCTGTGCCAGGGCGGACTGGATTAAGGAGCCGCCGCGCGTTCCATGATCTGGCGCCCCAACGCGGCCTCTTCAAGGAGCCGCTGCGGCGCCAGAACTTCCCCCCGGGCACACCGGCATTGCACCGTCCACCGCATAACCCGTTATCCTCTTCCTACTGAAGATCAGGAAAACGGATATGAATCTTAGGGCGTTGCAGTGCTTCGTGATTCTGGCGGAGGAGCTCAATTTCAGCCGCGCCGCCGAGCGCTTGCATATCGCGCAGCCCGCGCTGAGCCAGCAAATTCGATCACTTGAAGAGCGGCTCGGCACACAGCTGGTCGATCGGGCAAGACGCCCGCTGAGTCTGACCGAAGCCGGCCACTACCTCTGCACGGAGGCGCGCCAGATACTGGGTTCGCTGGAACAGGTATCCCTTACTGCGCAGGAAATCGGTGTCGGCCGGCGCGGCTGGCTCAGCATCGGCTTTACGCGCTCGGCGATGTACAGCATCCTGCCGCCCGCGCTCAAGGCGTTTCACAACGCGTTCCCGCAGGTCGAACTCAAGCTCTTCGAGTTGCTCACCGAGGAGCAAACCGATGCGTTGCGCGACATGCGCATTCACATCGGCATCGGGCGGCAGCCGCTCGCGATTGAAGGCTGTACATCCTATCCGCTGCTGCGTGAGCGTGTGATGGTCGCGCTCGAACCGGGTCATCCGCTCGCTGCGCACAAAACCGTGCGAATTGCCGAGCTCGCCGATACGCCCTTGATTCTGTATCCGAAGCACCAGAACGCGCAGTTCAAACGCTCGGTGCAAACGCTCTATCGCGATGCGGGCGTGACTCCGGTCGTCGCTCACCAGGCCTATGAAATTCAGACCGCGATCGCACTCGTGGCGGCGGGTCTGGGCGTGACGTTCATCGGCGAATCGGTTGCACGGCATGGACGCACGGACGTCGTGTTCCGCCACCTTTCCGGTCCCGGCTCGTCATACCGATCGACGCTCGCGGCCACCTTTCGCACCGACGATGCCTCACCGCATCTGCGCGCCTTCCTCGCCTGTCTCCCCGCGCCGCTTGCTGACGCCACACTATAAGTAAAAACCTATACAAGCATAAGCAAGCGGTCTTGGACTCTCCGTCCGGGCGTTCTTATCATGGGCCTCATGCTTCAGCCGCTGTCCGTTCATGAGCGCATCAGCATCAGCGCCTGCAGGCACGAACGGCAGCCCCTGAAGCCCGGCCGTCAAACGTGCGGCCAACGGGACACTGCCGGCGTTCGATCCGGCAGGCCAACCATAAGAACGCCGCCACGGCTGATGAAGCCGTCGCAGCAAGGTAGGAGACAGCATGACCTCATTCGACGAAGCCGCCACCATGCGCAAAGTGTACGGGCGATTAATGCCCCTGCTCTTTGCGATGATGTTTTTCAACTATCTGGACCGGATCAATATCGGATTCGCCGCGCTGGACATGAACAAGCAGTTGGGCTTCAGTCCAGCCGTGTTCGGTTTCGCGGGCAGCATCTTCTTCGTCGGCTATATGTTGCTGGAAGTGCCGAGCAATCTGTTGCTGCATCGGGTCGGCGCGCGCCGCTGGATCGCGCGCATTCTGCTGACGTGGGGTGCGGTCGCGGCAGCCACCGCCTTCGTCTTCAACGATTCGAGCTTCTATGTGTTGCGCTTTCTGCTGGGCGTGATGGAAGCGGGCTTTTTGCCGGGCGTGGCGGTCTATCTGACGAAATGGTTTCCGGTGCGCTACCGGGCGCGCGCGGTGGGCGGCTACATCATCGCGGGTTCGTTTTCGGCAGTACTGGGCGGTCCGATCTCGACAACGTTGATGACCTACGCGAACGGCATTCTCGGTTTGCAGGGATGGCAATGGATGTTCATCCTCGAAGGCCTCCCGGCGATGGCGCTCGGTCTGCTGACGCTGCGCATCATGACCGAACGTCCGGCCGACGCCAAATGGCTCTCCGATGACGAAAAGCGTTGGCTCGAATCGACGCTCGCAGCCGAACGCGAAGCTGTGGGCGGTAGCACCCATTTTCCGCTGCTGCGCGTGGCGAGCGACATCCGCGTGTGGAGCCTCGCGTGTCTGTTCGGCTGCGCGCTGGTCGGCATTTATGGCTTGTTCCTGTGGTTGCCGCAGATCGTCAAGAGTCTCGGCCATCTGAGCAATATCGAGGTCGGCTTTCTGTCCGCCGCGCCGCCGCTCCTCGGCGTGTTGGGCACGTTCCTGATCAGCCGCAGTTCCGACCGTACGGGCGACCGCAAGAAGCACCTCGCCTTCGTGTACGGCATGAGCGCATTGGCGATTGCCGGCAGTGCGTATGCGCCGAATCCTGTGATCGCCTACGCGCTGCTCTGCCTGACCGGTTTGTTCATCTATGCGGGCAACCCGCTGTTCTGGAGCCTCGCGTCGTCGTTCAGAACGGGCGCCGCGGGTGCCGCTACGATTGCGCTGATCAACACCATCGCGCAGTTCGGCGGTCTGGTCGGTCCCTGGAGCATCGGGCTGGTGCGCAACGCCACCGGCAACTTCAAGCTGGCCTTGCTGACAATCGCAGCGTTTCTGGTGGTCGCGACGATCATCGCACTCGTGATGCGTGTCACTCCGGCTGAAGATGAAGCCGCCTCGCTCGCGACCGGTGACCCTGCCCCGCGCATCTGAGCGCCGTGACCGACGAAACAGCGAAGGTAGCGAACGCATAGCACGGACAAATATGGACGCGCGAGCACAGATAAGCATTCACAAGGACACCAACGGGTTTTTCACACCATGATCATCGATTGCCACGGTCACTACACCACTTCGCCGCCGCAGCACGAAGCCTGGCGCGCGCAGCAGATCGCCGCGCTGAAAAACGGCGGCTCGCCGCCGCCACGCCCCCTCATTACCGACGACGAAATTCGCGAGAGCATCGAAACCGGCCAGATTCGCATCCAGCGCGAACGCGGCACCGACCTCACGATCTTTTCGCCGCGCGCCGCCGGCATGGGGCACCACCTCGCCACGGCCGAAGCCAATGCAGTCTGGTCAAGCGAATCCAACGATCTAATCCATCGCGTGGTTTCGCTGTTTCCGCGCAACTTCGTCGGCGTGTGTCAACTGCCGCAGGCGCCGGGCGTGGCGCCGGCCAATTGCATCGCCGAATTGCGGCGTTGCGTGGAAGAGCTGGGGTTTATCGGCTGCAATCTGAATCCGGACCCGTCCGGCGGACATTGGTCGGGGCTGCCGATTACGGACCGCTCGTGGTATCCGCTCTATGAAGCGATGGTGGACCTCGACGTGCCGGCAATGATTCACGTGTCCTCGTCGTGCAATCCGAATTTTCATGCGACGGGCGCGCACTACATCAACGGCGACACCTCGGCATTCATGCAGTTGCTGCAGGGCGATCTGTTCGCCGACTTCCCGACGTTGCGCTTCATCATTCCGCACGGCGGCGGCGCGGTGCCCTATCACTGGGGCCGCTATCGCGGGCTCGCGCAGGACATGAAGCGGCCGCTGCTCAGCGAGTACCTGATGAAGAACGTGTTCTTCGATACCTGCGTGTACCACCAGCCCGGCGCTGAACTGCTCGCCAAAGTCATTCCGGTCGAGAACATTCTGTTCGCGTCGGAAACCATCGGTGCCGTTCAGGGTATCGATCCGGAAACCGGCCACTACTACGACGACACGCGGCGCTACATCGACGCCATCGAATGGCTCAGCGCCGCGGACCGTCAGCGTATCTACGAAGACAACGCCCGCGCGGTGTACCCGCGGCTGTCCCATCAACTCGAGCAGCAATTCGCCACGCAAGGGGCAACGGTATGACTGTCACCACGAATCCCATCGGCTGGCGCGAACACGAGTCCGCGCCTCAGGCCAACCCGGCAACGCTCGACGCATTGCGTGAACTGGCGGTTTCGCTGCTCAGCGACAACATGGCGCGCGCGAGCGGCATGGTCGGCTTGCGGCCGTATCATCAGCCCAAGCCGATGGCCGGCACCGCGGTCACGGTCCACACCCGCCCCGGCGACAACCTCGCGATCCATCGCGCGTTCGACTTTTGTCGGCCGGGCGACGTGCTCGTGATCGACGGCGCCGGCGAACTGACGCAGGCGCTGATGGGCGAGATCATGGCCAGCTTCGCGGAGAGCCTGGGCGTGCAGGGCCTCGTGATCGACGGTGCGATCCGCGATGTCGGTGCGCTACGTCAGCGCGATTTCCCGGTGTACGCGCGCGGCGTGACGCACCGTGGACCGTACAAGAACGGCCCTGGCGAGATCAACGTGCCGGTCACGGTCGGCGGGATGGTGGTTCATCCTGGGGATATCATCGTCGGCGATGAGGACGGTTTGCTCGCGATCTCGCCCGCCGACGTGGAAGCGGTGATCGAAGGCGCACGGCGGCAGCATGCGAAAGAAACGGCGGCGTTGAAGTCGATCGCCAATGGATGTTTCGACCGTTCGTGGGTCGTACCGCATCGTGATCGGATGATGAATAACTGACTTCACGCGTGGCGCAGCAACGGGCATGATGTTGCCGTGCGCCACGTACCATGAGTCGCGGATGCATCATCCTCCCAACCCCGCAGGAATCGTGTGCCTCATGGCGGAATATCTGAACGCTGCAATGCTCCTTGAACTCGCGCAACGTGCGGAGCAGCGCACTGCCGCGCCCTGCATGTGTACAAAAACGCCGCTGGACGGCTGGCACTCGCAGCCGCTTTCTCTCGACGAAACGCGGTTCAAGGAAATCGGCACGCTCGCACCAGAGGACGATCCGGAACCCACCTTCAGCGAATACCTGCCGGGCAAAACGACCTACTGGTCGGCGGACGCACCCATCGCGCCGCGTTACTTCCCATACAACCGCTGTGCCGTCTGGCAGTGCGCGTTGTGCGACCGTCTTTATCTGCGCTACACGGAAGGGGGTGGCTACTTCGTCGATCGCAGGATTCGCACTATACAGTCGGCGCTGATCGAGGACGTTCCGCTTCCCGAGTAACGTTAGAGGCGTAGCGCGCGGACTTAATGCCCAGGCTTCAGCGCCGCATACGTCCCCGGCGTGATCCCATAGGCCCGTTTGAAGAGCCGGTTGAGATGGCTTTGATCGTAAAAGCCGACGGCCGCGGCAGCGGTCGCCGCGCTATGCCCCGCCGCGAGCATGCGTTTGGCCGCGAGTAGCCGCACCTGCGTTGCATAGGCGTGCGGCGGCAGTCCAAACTCTTTGCAGAAAGCACGCGTGAGGTAATAGCGGCTCAACCCCACCAGTTCCGCCAGCTCATCGACCGGAATATCGCGCGCATAGTTGGCGGCGACGTACTCGCGCACCTGCGCCATCTTGTGGGCTTCGCGCCGTGCTTCGCCGAGCTCGTGCCGCGATTGCCCATACCGCCCGACCAGCATCCCCATCGCCGCCCACCAATTCGCCTGCCGCTCCATCAGCGAGACCGAGCCGTGTTGGTCGAGACTCGCATGCGCCTTGACCAGCAGGCCGGCCAGATGCGCATCCTGATAGAGCCCCGGCGGGATCAGAAGCGGTTTGTCCGGACGCGAGTCGGGCGAAAACACAGCACCCAGCGCGCCCAGGCCTTCCATGTCGAGATAGATGGCGCGGTAATTCCATTCGCGGCCTTCCCACACCTCGCCACTGTGATACTCGCCGGGTCCGAACACGAGCACGCTGCCGGGGCCGGCGACGTCGCTGCCGGTGCGCGTGTGACACTGCCCCGCACCGGATTGCGTCATGACAATGACGAGTTCGTCGTGCAGATGTCGGTCGAATTTGTGCTCGCCGTAGCGTGCGCTGGCGAGACAGGCGCCGTCGAGCGCGCCGTCTCGCCAGCACACCACTTCCGGTTCGCTTCTATCCGATGTGTCCATGGCTCGCTCTCCCGGGATGCCCTTCAAACCAGCTCGATTCTGACCCGGCGATTGCGGCGTCCCTTGTTTTCTATCTTCACGATGCGGATCGGTTTCGATTGCGCCGTGTTGGTCAGATGCGTGCCGCCGCAAGCCTGCCGGTCCAGATCGCCGATTTCGACGATCCGCACCGTGCCGTCGGAGGTCGGCGGCGGCGCCACCGAAAGGCTGCGAATCAGGCCCTGCGTCGATTTTGCCTCGGTTGCGCTGACGTAGTAGGTCCGCACGTCCATGGCGCTGCGGATCACCTCGTTGGCAGGCTCCTCGAGCAGGCGCAATGCGTCGTTGTCCGCCTCGGGCAGATCGAAATCCATGCGGGCGGTACCGTCGGCATTGATCTGCGCGCCGGTCACGAGTGCGCCGGCGAAGCGTTGATACACGAGGGCATTGAGAATATGCGTGGCCGTATGAAGCTGTGCGACGGTGGCGCGCCGGGCCGCGTCGACGGCCACGTGAACGTCGCCGTTCAGTTCAAGCGGCTCGTCGAGCAGATGCCAGAGCATGCCGCCTTCCGGCGCGACGCCGGTAATACGGACGGCGCCATGCGCGTGCGTCAGCGTTGCCGCATCCGACACCTGGCCGCCACCGCCCGGGTGCAAGGCCGTGCGGCCCAGCACGACGGCGCCGGGCCGCGAGGCGATCACGCTCGTTTCAAACTCGAGTAAGTCCGGCTGCTCATGGCAAAGATAGTGCGCCACCTTGAATTCCCCGCATGAAATGAAATGACTGATTACGCCTAGGATACTCAGTCTCATGGGAGGTCGTCTTGGTCAAAAATGCCCTGTGCGGTTGGGGCCGGACCATCAGTTTCACGGCGTCCGGAAACAAACCCCCGGTTGATATAATTTTCCAGTCGCCTATGACCGGGCACGCTCACCAGAAGCAAATATTTCGCCCGTCATACGTCAAGCTGACTGGAAGATTCGATGTCCCAACAAATTGCCAACACGAGTCGACCACCTACCCTCACCGGGCTTTTCCTGATTTTCAGCCGTATTGGACTCACCAGCTTCGGTGGTGGCCTGAGCGGTTGGCTCCTGCGCGAATTCGTCCAGGATCGCGACTGGATCAGTGAAGAAGACTTTTTGAATGGCCTGGCCATTTCGCAGGCGCTGCCGGGCATCAACGTCAAAAACATGGCGATATGGATCGGCCACCGTCTGCTCGGCTGGCGCGGCGCGTTGCTGGCGGTTGCCCGCATCATCATCCCACCCGCCATCTTCATCATTATTCTCGGCACGGTTCTCGGTCATCTGCTGCAGTTCCCGCTCGCTCACATCCTGCTTGCGGGCGCGGCAGCAGCAGCCACCGGCCTGTCGTTGTCAATGGGCGTGACGACCGCGCGCCGGGTGCCACGCAGAGCCCTCCCACTGTTGTTCCTGGCGGGCACCTTCGTCGCGGTCGGCATATTGCGTCTGCCGCTGGTGTGGGTCGTGATCGGCGCGGGAGGCCTGAGCGTACTGTTCGAATACATCAAACTGCGCAAAGCCTGACCATGTCGAATCGCGTTTTTCTACAGCTTGCGGCCGTTTTCGCGCCCCTGTCACTGGTGACGATAGGCGGTGGCCAGGCCATCATCGCCGACATCCAACGGCAGGTTGTCGACGTGCATGGATGGCTGACACATGCCCAGTTCGGTGTCGACTTCGCCATCTCGCGCATGGCGCCCGGCCCCGGGTCGCTGCTAGCCACCTTGATCGGTTGGCAGATTGCCGGGTTCTGGGGCGCTGTAGTGGCCACGCTGGCATTGCTCGCCCCGACCGGCATTCTGATCTATGGCGTGACCCATATCTGGACGCGCTATAAAGGCGCGGCGTGGCAACTGGCGCTCGAGCGTGGGCTGCGCCCCGTCGCCTCCGGCATGCTTCTCGCTGCGGGATGGGTTCTGTTGAAATCGCTCGACGGTGGACTTCCGGCCCAAGCGATTGCCCTCATGTCAGTAGGGACGCTGCTTGGCACGCGGATCAATCCGCTGCTTCTGTTGCTTTGCGGTGCGTTGATGCTGCTCGGTATGTACGAGCTTGGCGCCAGCCTTCCGTCCATCCTTCAAGTTCACATGGCGAGCTAGTGCAATTCCGTCACGGCGTCTGCAGCGTGCCGTCCTTCAAGCGGGTTTGCGTCCACGTCGTCACGGTGTTTTCGCAAGGATATTTCGCGGCCTCGGTTTCGTCGATGTCCACGCCCAAGCCCGGTTTGTCATTGGCATAAACGTGTCCGTTCCTGAATTCCGGCAGACCCGGGAAGACATCCAGCAAGGCCTCTCTCGGCCCCTTAAGGTCCTGGATCACGAAGTTCGGCGGCTCGGTTCCCGACCATTCCTGCACGCCGAAATTGCGCGCGGCGAGATCGATATGGATATTCGCTGCATGCGCCAGCGGCGACATATCGCCCGGACCGTGCCATGCGGTCCGTACCCCGAACTGCTCGGCGAATATCTGCAGCTTACGGCCTGCGGTGATGCCGCCGATCTGGCTGAGATGCACACGAATAAAGTCGATCAGGCGCTCGGTGATCAGAAACCGCCATTCATACGGGTTGTTGAACAGCTCGCCCTGGGCCAACGGCGTAGTCGTTTTGGCGCGTAGCTGACGCATCCATTCGCCTTCCTCGAGCGCAATCGCGTCTTCGAGAAAGAACAGCTCGTACTGTTCCAGCTCGCACGCGAAGCGGATCGCTTCAACCGGCTTCAGGCGTTCATGCACGTCATGGCACAACTCGACGTCGAAACCAATCTTGCTGCGAATGCCGTCGAACAGCTTGAGCGTCTCCCGCATGTACTTTCTGCTGTCGAGATACACGCCATCCGCGGCGCCTTCAGGCGCGCTCGCTGGCGCCTTGCCGAAGCTACCCCCGCCATAGCCGCCGCTCTGGCAACGAATATGCGTGATGCCCTGCTCGCGATACTTCCGGATGTTCTCGCACAACTCGTTCAGATCGCGACCGTCCGCATGGCGATAAATCGGCACGCCTTCGCGGCACTTGCCGCCGAACAACTGATAGAGCGGCATGTTCGCCATCTTGCCCTTGATGTCCCACAGCGCCATATCCACACCGGAGATCGCGTTGTTCTCGATCGCACCGTTGCGCCAGTACGCGTTCTGATGCATCAGTTGCCACAGTTCCTCAATCGCCTCGGCGTCACGACCGATCAGCAACGGCCGCAGGTATTCCGCGATGAGGCACGTCACCGCCACGTGCCGGTAGGCGAATGTCGCGCATCCGAGACCGACCAGACCGGGCTGGTTAGTCTCGATCTTCACGACGATCAGGTTGATGCCTTCCGGCGCGGTCAGGATGACCTTTACATCGGTAATCAGGGTTGCCATGTTCTGTCTGCCAAAATCGAATCAATCAAACGAAGTCGAATTGCGCTCTTCTTCGCCAAAACGTGACGTCCGAGGTGTCGGGAAAGACGGACCTGCGCGAGAGATTTCCCGGGCGTTACGTGCGATGCAAAGACAGCGAAGCATCACGCTTGGCGTGCTCGTCGGCATTCGCGGGCACGGTCATCATCAGGATCACCGAGAGCAGCAGGCCGGTCGCCATGAAAATATACGAAGCCGCCGGGCTGCCGGTCGCGCCGTTCAGATAGCCCACCACCCACGAACCGAGAAACGCCCCCAACGCACCGCATGCGTTGATGAGGCCGATCGCGCCGCCCAGCACGTTGCTCGGAATCAGTTCCGGCACGAGTGCGAAGAACGGGCCATACGGCGCGTACATCGTTGCACCTGCAACGACCAGCAGCGCGAACGAGATCCAGAAGTGCGAGCCGCCGAGCAGATAGGAAGCGACGAACGCAATAGTCCCGACGAGCAGCAGCGGCCACACGAACAACTTGCGGTTGCGCGTCCTGTCCGAGAGCCACGACGCGAGCAGCATCAGGATGATTGCGGCGAGATAAGGCACAGCGGCGAGCCAGCCCACCGACACGATGTCGATCGTCGAGGCGGCTTTGAGGATCGACGGCAGCCACATGATGAAGCCGTACACGCCGATGCTCCACAGCGCATGAATCGCGCAAAACTTGATCACGATCGACGAACGGAACGCCGCCTTGTAATTGCGCACCGGCGCGATATGGGCCTGCTCGGCCTTCAGGCGCGCGTCGAGTTCAGTCTTTTCGGCGTCGCTCATCCAGGGGGCGTCGGCCGGACGGTCTTTCACCGTGAACCACCAGACCACGGCCCATGCGATGGCAGGCATGCCCTCAAGGATGAACATCTCGCGCCAGCCGAAACTGCGAACCAGATAGCCCGACACCACCGACATCCACAGCACCGTCACCGGATTGCCGAGAATCAGGAACGTGTTGGCGCGCGAGCGCTCGCTGCGTGTGAACCAGCGGCTGATGTACATCAGCATCGACGGCATCACGGCCGCCTCCACGACGCCGAGCGTGAAGCGCAGCACCATTAGCATCGGAATATTGCTGACCATGCCGGTCGCCGCCGCGCACAATCCCCACAGAATCAGACTGAAGAAGATCAGCTTCTTCACGCTATTGCGCTGTGCGTAAATCGCACCGGGCACCTGAAACAGGCAGTAGCCGAGAAAGAACAGCGAGCCAATCAGCGACGAAGTGCCATGGGTGATGCCGAGATCCTTGTCGATCCCGGCCGCGGCGGCGAAGCCGTAATTCGCGCGGTCGAGATAGGCGAGGCTATACGTGATGAAGATGATGGGCATCAGATACCACCATCTTTGAGTTGCTACGGGTTTGACGCTTTCCATGATGTCTCCGGATCAGTGCGGCGCACGAACTATCTGATGCGAGTGGCTGTTTGTTTTGCTCTACTCGCGTGGACCTGCTTTTAAAGAACGGCTAGCCAGCCACCATCGACGTAGATGATCTGGCCGTTCACATAGCTCGACGCCGGTGAAGCCAGATACACCGCCGTGCCGACGAGTTCTTCCGGCTTGCCCCAGCGTTGCGAGGGATTACTGCTCTTGACCCATGCGTCGAAAGCGGCGTTCTCGATCAGCGGCTTGTTCATGTCGGTCAGGATGTACCCCGGGCCGATCGCGTTCGCCTGAATGTCCGAGGCCGCCCACTCGGCGCTCATGGCGCGGGTCAGCATCTTGATGCCGCCCTTCGCCGCCGTATAGGCGCCGACTGTCGCGCGCCCGGCTTCGCTCGTGAGCGAGCCGATGTTGATGATCTTGCCGCCCGTGCCGCGCGCGATCATGCGGCGTGCGGCCTGCTTCGCCACGATGAAGGCGCTCGTCAGGTTGGTGTCGATCACGCGCTGCCAGTCGCTCAATTCGAGTTCGACGAGCGGCTTGCGAAACTGGATGCCGGCGTTGTTGACCACGATGTCGACTTGCACGCCGTCCTTGTCCCACTGCGTGAATGCGTCGGCAACGGCGCTTTCGTCGGTCACATCGAAGGCGCGGCCTTGCGCATTGAAACCCCTGTCGCTCAGACGGGCGACCGCTTCGGCCACCGTGTCGGCGCGCGTGCCGTTCAGGATGACGTTCGCACCGGCGGCCGCCAGTCCCTCGGCAAGCGCGAATCCGATGCCGCGCGCCGAGCCGGTAACGAGTGCCGTGCGGCCGCTCAGATCGAATAGCTGTGTCATGCGTGTGTCCTCTCGATGTTCAGAAACGAGGCGCGAGTGCGCCCCTCGCGATCCTGACGAGGGTCGCGATGAAATGGGTTACGGCGATTGCTACGTGGGTTGATCGTTGGCGGTTCGGTCCAGCGCGGCGCGGTCCTCGAAGTCCTGCTCGGCGCGCCTGATGAGCGTGAGTACGGCCTCTTCCGCCGCGACGGGATCCCCCTTCTCGATCGCGACGCACAGTGCCTCGTGCATCGGCAGCGAACGGGCCGGACCGCCGGCGATTTCGGAGCTGAGTTCGAAACTGGTGCGCAGGATCGCCGACAGCGCGTTCTGCATCTGCTGGACGAACTGGTTGTGGCAGGCGGTAAGGATGGCGCCGTGAAATGCGAGGTCGGCGGGAACGTACTCGCCGTGGCCGGCAACCGCGCGTTCCATTGCCTTGAAAGCCCGCCGGACCGCGATGCGGTCTTCGTCAGTTGCGCGTTTCGCGGCGAGCCTGGCCGCGTTCGGCTCGATGATCAGGCGCAGTTCCATCAGGTCTTCGATGAGGCCGGGCTCGACGGCGCTTGCACGCGCGCGCCACATGATCACGTCCGGGTCGAACAACTGCCATTGCGCACGCGGCAGCACGACCGTGCCGTAGCGGCGGCGCACCTGCAGCATGCCCTTGGCGGAGAGCGACTTCATCGTCTCGCGGATGGTGATGCGGCTCACCTGCATCTGCTCGGCAAGCACCGGCTCGGCGGGAAGAATGTCGCCGGGCATGAATTTGCCTGAACAAATCTGCTCGCCCATCTGATTCAGGACCTGCCTGTGCAAAGTTGCCACGATTTGCTCTCTATGTCATACGTATGATGTAGAAAGATAGGCGCGACGAGGCCGCATGGCAATTCGGGTTCACCCGGAGTGCGGGTGGGAAGGGGTAGCCGGTATGGAGGGCGTTGCTGCGATGGAAGGGATTGCCGGAGCGCACGGCGCCGGGCAAACGCGCTGCGGCTCCGCTGGGCACGGAGCAACGCGCCGCAAGGCGCACTACCGGTTGCGTCAGACCTTCGCGATATGCGTCTCGGCGATCGCGCGGACGTCGATACGGCGCGGCAGGATAGCGTCGCGATCCGCGCTATCGGCGACTTTCTGGAGCGCGGCGATATCCGCCTCGGTCACGAAGTGCTGTTTCAATGCCGCGCGCCGCGTGATCTGCTTCGCGGCGTCGAGTGGCGAGCGCGTCAAGGTCGAGTAGATCTGCGCGTAGGCATCGGGATTCGCAAGCGCCCAATCACCCGCGCGTTGCAGCCGAAGCAGAACGTCTGCGATAGCCGTGCGTTTGCGCGTATCCGCAAGTGCGGCGCCCGATGCAGTGATAAAACCGAGACCGCTATTGATGCCGGACCCGTCGCGCAAAATACGCGCGCCACGTTGCACAGCGATGCCGTAGTAGGGATCGAATGTCGCCCACACGTCGATCGAACCGGACGCGAACGCGGCAAACGCATCGACCGGCAGGATGAAACGGACCTTGACGTCGTCCTTCGAGAGTCCGGCTTCGGCGAGCGCACCATACAACTGGAATTGCGAAATGCTGCCGCGCGCCGACGACACGAACACGGTGCGCCCCTTCAGATCCGCCACCGAGCGAATCGGTGAATTGGGCGCAACCAGAATGCCGAGTTGCGCGCCCGAACCCACACGCGTCGCGACGATTTTCAAGGTCGGATCGCCGACTGCCGCTGCAAGCACAGGCAAGTCACCCGCCGGGGCAAGATCGACGGCGCCCGCGCGTTGCGCCTCGAAGAGTGGCGCGGCACCCTGGAAGTTAGCCCAGCGAAATGCGTACGGCGTGCCGTCGAGAACCTTTGCCGCTTCGGCAAGCGCCCGTGTGCCGCCGGCCTGGTCGCCGAGCACGATCGTGGTCGATGCCAGATCGGCGGCCTGCACGTTGAGTGAATGAAATGCGCCGGTTACGGCAAGCGCCGGAACTGCGCTGAGCAGCTTCAGCGTGCGCCGCCGCGTGGAAAAAGACGTGGAAACAGAAGCGGCCATATGCCCTCGCTTGCAATAGTTCTGCAAGCGTAGCGATCAGGACGCTTCGTGAGAATGATTCAATTCCGATATCGTTATCTCGATCGGGCAGCTATCTTTTGCACCCCAGCGCGAGCCCGTCACTTACGACTTCTCGAATATGCCGCGATACGCGCCGTACATCGACAGAACGATCAGCGCGCTGACCGGCGGCGAGGACCGGCCGTCCGATCATTCGCCGCACTAATACAAAGGATTAGAAATCAGACTTTTACTTATTGTTTTTGGCTTCCGATAAAGGCACCAGGCCATGCGCGCAATGGCTGCGTTCATCCACGAAACCGCCATGCCTCAAGGAGAAACCCATGACGTCCTATCGCCCCGCGGACACGCCAGCGCCACCGCCTGAAGATGGCACCCCGGCCAGCATGAAAAAGATCGCGGTGGCGAGTGTGATCGGCACGACTGTCGAATGGTATGACCTGTTCGTTTTCGCCACCGCCTCGGCACTCGTCTTCAATAAGGTGTTCTTTCCCGGCTTTGTCCCGTTGGTCGGCACCTTGCTGGCGTTCGGCACGTTCGCCTCCGCCTACCTCGCGCGCATCGTCGGTGCCGCCCTGTTCGGCCATTTCGGCGACCGCCTCGGACGCAAGGCGATGCTGCTGGTCTCGCTCATCATCATGGGCATCGCGACGTTCTCGATTGGGTTGCTGCCGAACTACGCGTCGATCGGCATCTGGGCGCCCATTCTGCTGCTTGCCTTACGCGTCATTCAGGGCCTCGCGCTCGGCGGCGAATGGGGTGGCGCCGTGCTGATGGCGGTGGAACACGCACCCGCCGGCAAGCGTGGACTGTATGGCTCCTGGGTGCAGATCGGCGTGCCTGCCGGCACCCTGATCGCCAATCTGGCGTTTCTGGTCTGCAACGCCACGCTGTCAAACGACGCGCTGCTCTCCTGGGGTTGGCGCGTTCCGTTCCTTGCGAGCGCATTGCTCGTGGGGGTCGGGCTTTATATCCGTCTGAATACATCGGAGACGCCGTCGTTCCGCAAGATCAAGGAAGCCGACGCGCAGGTCAAGCTGCCGATCGCCGAGGTTCTCACCCGATACTGGAAGCAGGTTCTGCTCGGCGGCATCGCGACGATGTCGACGGGCACCTCGTTCAACCTGATCGTCGCTTTCGGGCTAACCTATGGGACGCAGACGCTGGGCTTCTCACGTAACGCGATGCTTTCCATCGCGCTGATTGCCTGCGCACTCTGCATCGTGTTGTTGCCGGCCTTCGGCAAGTTATCCGACGTCGTGGGCCGCAAGCCGGTAATCATCGGCGGCATCGTCGCCGAAGCCCTGCTCGCTTTTCCGCTTTTCTGGCTGCTGGATACGCGCGAATTTCCGTTCGCGCTGCTCGGCTATCTGCTGATGATGACCGCCTTCGCCGCGAACTATGGACCCATCGCAACCTTCCTCGCGGAGCTGTTCGGCACCGAGGTTCGCTACTCCGGTCTGTCGGTAAGCTATATGTTGTCCGGGCTGCTCGGCAGTGCGGCCACGCCCATTGTCACCACCGCGCTGTTGTCCGCTACAGGCCGCGGTTCGTCGGTGGCGTGGTACATGATGGGCTCGGCTGCTGTTTCGGTACTCGCGCTCGTGCTGCTCGCGGAGACGCTTCGCCGCGATATCTCGTCTGCGGCGCGCGCCAATGCCGCCACCGCAAGCCTCTCGTGAAGGCCTGATATGAAAACGGAAAACGCCGATCTGATGCAAGCCACACCCGACTCATCCTTACTGCACAGTCTCGAATCCGTCAGCTTCCCGACGCTAGGGCACTTCATGGAAAACGGCTTCGCGGACCATCGCCTTCGCGCGATGGTCCCCAATGTGAAGGTGATCGGGCGCGCGGTGACGCTCAAGCTACAGTCGCCCGACGCCATTCCCGTCAACCGCGCCCTGTCGCAACTCAAACCGGGCGACGTGCTGGTGATCGACATGAGCGGTAACCATACGCATGCGCCGGTCGGAGCGGTCACGGCATGTGCCGCGCTCAACGCCGGCGCGAGGGGTGTTATCGTCGACGGCGTGGTGACCGATCTCATCGAACTACGCAGCACGGGGCTGTCGGTGTTCGCGCGCGGAACATCGTTGCTCACGACCAAAAAGCGCGACACGATGTCGAGCCTGTTCAACGAGCCGGTGGTGTGCGGTGGGGTCGTGGTGCGCCCAGGCGACATCGTGCTGGCCGACGACAACGGTGTACTGTTCGCTGAAGCACTGGCCCTTGCCGACGTGATCGATCTGGCGCTGGCTTCCGACCACGCGGAGCCCGCGATACTGTCTCGCCTTAACGCCAAAGCACCGCTTCACGAGGTCCTGCAATGCTTCATGTCGTAAAGTATTCACGCGGCTAATGATCAGCATTAGAACAATCAAGTTGACGGACACTGACGCGCTAACGAACACTACGTGCACTACAGCAAGTGAGAACCTGGGAGTCTTCTGAAATGCAATCCACGCCCACATCCGATCGCATGAGCGACAAACCGGCGCCGATCGGCACCGAACAGCAGGTACGGGAGGAACTGGCGGCGCTCTACCGGCTGGCCGCTCACTTCCGCATGACCGACATGATCGACACGCACATCACGGCGCGCCTGCCCAGTTCGCCAGGCGAGCCACCGGCCTTTCTGATCAACCGCTATGGCGTGCTGTTTCACGAAATGCGCGCGTCGGACCTCGTGAAGATCGATCATCTCGGCAACGTCGTCGACGAGCGGGCGCACAGCGACCCGGCGTTGTTTCGTGTGAACGCCGCAGGGTTCACGATTCATTCGGCCATTCACGCAGCACGCGACGATCTGCATTTCGTGATCCATACGCACACCGCCGCCGGAACAGCCGTATCTGCCCAGGAGCAGGGACTGCTGCCGATCAGTCAGCATGCGCTGAAGTTCTACGGCAAGCTTGCTTACCACGATTACGAGGGCATCGCGCTCGAACTCGGCGAGCGCGAGCGTCTGGTGCGCGACCTCGGTTCCTGCAAGGCGATGATCCTGCGCAATCATGGCTTGCTCGCGGCAGGCGCCACCGCAGCCGAAGCGTTCCACGAGATCTATTTCCTCGAGCGGGCCTGTCAGGCACAAATCCAGGCGCTGGCCGGCGGCAGCGCGCTGCGCATCCCGCCGCGAGAAGTGTGCGAGCTGACAGCGAGCCAGTTCGCTCGCGACGACTCCGCGGGAATTTCGGAGCTGGCGTGGCGCGCGGCGTTACGGTTGATCGACGACCCGCAATCCGACTACCGCAACTAGGCCCGTTCTCCGATTCGATGCAATGACCAAATTAGTTCTGATGAGCCGTGACTACGACATGTCACACTTGGTGCAGCCGATTCTGCGCGCCGCCCCTGAATTCGATGTCGTGATGCACGGCGAGCGGTCCAGCGGCGATGCCGACATTGCCGTCTGCTGGAACCCACCGGCCGGCGCGCTGGCGGCGCTGCCGAAACTGCGGCTCGTGCATAGCATCGCTGCGGGCGTCGACAACATTCTGTCCGACCCTGCCCTGCCCGCCGTGCCGCTGTGCCGGGTCGTCGATCCGCAACACGCACGCGGAATGAGCGAATTCGTCACGTGGGGGGTGCTGCACTTCCATCGCCAGCTCGACCGCGTGCTCGCCAATCAGCGTCTTAACCGCTGGTCCCGCCACGATCAGCGTGATGCGTCCGAATGCGCCGTCGGCATTATGGGACTGGGAGAAATCGGCAGCCGCGTCGCGACGGATTTGCAGCGCTTCGGCTTCGCGGTGCGCGGCTGGGCGCGCAAGCCCCGCGAACTGCCAGGCGTGACGACCTTCGCCGGTCCCGAGCAATTCAAGCCATTCCTTCAGGGGACGGACATCCTCGTGTGTCTCTTGCCGCTCACGCACGAAACCCGCTGGATTCTCAATGCGAACACGTTCGAACACTTGCGGCCTGGCGCGAAGCTGATTCACGTCGGTCGTGGCGAACATCTGGTGCCCGCGGACCTGATCGCGGCATTGACGAGCGGGCAGATTGGCGGTGCGATCGTCGACGTGTTTCCAACCGAACCGCTACCGTCCGAAGATCATTTGTGGCGCGCACCCAATCTGATCGTGACGCCGCACATGGCGTCGGTGGCAAGCTCGGAAACGATCGCCACGCAGGTGGCGCACAACTCGCGCAGGCTGATCCGCGGTGAACCGCTGCAGAACGTGGTGGACGTGACGCGCGGCTACTAAGCGTGAGGCTCGAGGCCAGCACCTTCCGCCTGACCATCGATGAACACATTCAGTGCATCGATAAACGCGGCTTCAGCGGCGCTCAGCTTGCGGTCCTGTGACCACAGCATGTAGATATCGAGGTCGGCCACGCCTTCATCCGGCGGCAGCCGCTGAAGGCGGCCTTGAACGATGTCGTCGCGCACGACGTGCTCCGGCAGGCAACCAATGCCGAAGCCCGCAAAAATGAAACGCCTCACCTCGGTCATGCTCGACGATGAGCCGACCACGCGCCCCGTGAAGCCCATCTCGTCACGAAAGAATGTGAGCGGCGACAGGTGGTCACCCACTTTGTCGCCGGTGAAGGAGACGAACTTTTCGCCGGCGAGATCGGCGACCCGAAGGTCGTTGCGCCCAAAGAGCGGATGATGACGTCCGCAGAAAAGTGCATACCGTTGACGTAGAAACACGCGGCTGTCGACCCGCTTGGGTAACGCGCGCCGCGGCGTCAATCCGAGTGTTGCGGACTTTTGCTGGAGGCTGTTCACCACATCAGCGCTGCGCATTTCCTGGCTTTCGAGCTCGATACGCGGATACGTGCGATGGAACTCCGCCAGAAACGTGTCGTAGGCCGGGAAATCGATGCCGCTGACGGTACTCACGCGCACCATGCCGGAGATATCGTGTTCGCGATCCACCTCGGCAAGCGACAGCCGCGAGATCGTGCCGTACACGTCTTCAGCAATCTGCTTCACTTCGATGCCGGCCTGCGTGACTTCGATACGCGGACCGTGACGATCCACGAGGCGCAGACCCAACTGCTCCTCCAACCGGCGCAACGCCTGGCTCACGGCGGGCTGTGTCAAGTGCAGCTTCGTCGCCGCGCGACTCACGCTGCCTTCTTTCGCAATGGCGAGAAAAGTCCGCAGCAGGTTCCAGTCGAGGCGGTCGTTGAGATAGGTGTCCGGGCGGTCTTTGCTCACGATGAGCCTCACTGGTTTCATCATCCGCCAAAATTATACTTAGGATTAGAATTAGAAATTAGACTTATCATTTTTGATTACGGATAAAGGCATCACGACGAACCCGACGCGGTCAGTACGCCGCGGCTTCAGGAGTGTGTGATGCTAAAGATCAATGGTGAGCGGCTCTGGACGAGCCTGATGAACATGGCCACCGTCGGCGCCACGGCAGGCGGCGGTGTGCGGCGCCTCGCACTGACCGAACAGGACGCGGCCGGCCGGGCGCTTTTCTCGCAGTGGTGCGTCGAGGCGGGGTTGACGTTGTCGGTCGACCAGGTCGGCAATCTTTTCGCGCGGCGCGCCGGCAAACGGAACGACGCCGCGCCCGTAGCAAGCGGGAGCCATCTCGACACCCAGCCCGAGGGCGGCCGCTTCGACGGGGTCTATGGCGTGCTCGCCGCGCTCGAAGTCGTTCGCACGCTGAACGATGCGAACATTCAAACCGATAAGCCCATCGAAATCGTCGTGTGGACCAACGAGGAAGGCGCGCGCTTCACGCCGGCCATGCTCGGTTCAGCGGCCTTCACAGGCGTCATGCCGCTCGCCCAGGCATTGAACACGCGCGACGCCGCAGGGACATCGGTCGAGCAGGCATTGCAAGCAACCGGTTATGCCGGCACGCGTGCCGTGCCCGGCATCGTCTTCGACGCCTACTTCGAAGCGCATATCGAACAGGGTCCGGTGCTCGAGGAAAGTGGCGTGCCGATCGGCGTCGTCACGGGCGGCCAGGCGATTCGCTGGCTCGATGTGCGCGTGCGTGGGCAGGCCGCGCACGCAGGCACGACACCGATGCAGTACCGCAGCGATGCGCTATTTGCGAGCGCGGCAATGGCCGCGGAACTGGAAAGCATCGCGGCGGATTTCTTCCCGCAAGGCCTCGCCACCATCGGCGAACTGCACATACGCAACGCATCGCGCAATACGATCGCGGCGGACCTGTCGTTCACGGTGGATCTGCGCCACCCCGACGATGCGATGATCGAAAAAATGGAAGCCGCGCTGCGCGAGCGCTTCGATGCCATCGCCAGGCGTCGCCGCCTCACAGTCGAAGTGGGGCAGCATTGGGTCAGCCCGGCTACGCCGTTCGATCCTCAATGCATTGCGGCTGTCGGCAACGCGGTAGAGGCGCTGGACTATCCGCATCAACGCATCGTCAGCGGTGCCGGTCATGACGCGATTCATCTCGCGAAGCATTGTCCGACCGCGATGATTTTCATCCCCTGCGTCGACGGCCTGAGCCATAACGAAGCCGAAGACGCGTTGCCGGCAGACGTCACGCGCGGCACGGACGTGCTGCTTCACGCGATGCTTGCGCGTGCGGGGCAGGCCGTATGAACGCGCATCAAACGCCGCGTCCGCCAGGCATCCGGCGCACATGGCTCTTCGTACCCGGCAACCATGCCGAGGCCCACGCGGTCGCGCTGCAAAGCGGTGCGGATGCAATCGTCGCCGACCTCGAAGAGATGACTTCGCCGCAAGACCGGCCACAGGCACGCGAACGCATTGTTACGCTATTGCGCGACGCGGCTCGCGCCGGCACGGTCGGCTCGGTACGGATCAACAAACTGGAGCACGACGGCCATGCCGATCTCGAAGGCGTCATGCCCGGCACCCCACGGGCGATTTTTCTGCCGCACGCGGAGAGCGCGGCTCAACTGGCCGCGCTCGACGATGCGCTGGCCGTCATCGAGCGCAAGCTGGGCATTCCGGCGGGCTCGACGGAGGTGGTTCCAGTTATCGAATCCGCAAAGGGTCTGGTCCATCTGGGAGCGCTACTTCAGGTGGGTGCGCGGATAAAGTGCTGCATGCTGGCGGTCGAAGACCTGGCGGCGAATCTCGGCGCACGCCGCACACCGGGCGGTCACGAACTGCTTTACGCACGCAGCCGCTTTCTGATCGAGTGCATTGCCGCCGGCTGCGTGCCGATCGATCTTCCTTGTACGTATCGATCGGCGCAGGTGCTTGGGCAGGACCTGACCATCTCCACGCAACTCGGATTCGCATCGAAAAGCGTCGTGTTTCCCGAACACGTGCCCGCGATTCACCGCGCGCTGACGCCATCCGCGGAGGACGTGCAGGCAGCGCGTGCGCTCGTCGACGCACACGCAGCACAGCAGGCGAATCCATCCCCTATCGGATCGGTATGGATCGACTATCCGGAGCGCAACAACGCGCAACGCTTGATCGCGCGTGACGCGCTGCTCCGCGCCTTTGACGAAAGCGGCAATGCATAAGCGGGGCGAACATTAGCCGCCGTGATACTGAAGATTAAAAATCCGAATTTGGCGGGCGTATTTCGGCGACCCATAAAGACAGCAACCGAACCAACGCTGCGCGTTCAACAACAGGATTCCCCATGTCCCCTTCTGAACAGACTCATCAGCCCGTGCGCGCCGCCACCGCGGCTTTTATCGGCACGGCCGTCGAGTTTTACGACTACTACACCTATGCGACGGCCGCCGCGCTCGTGCTCGGCGAGGTGTTCTTCCCGAGCAGCAATCACTTTCTCAGTACGATGGCTTCGTTCGGCACGTTCTTTGTCGGCTTCATTGCGCGTCCATTGAGCGGCGCGGTATTCGGGCATCTCGGCGACAAGCTGGGCCGCAAGAAGATGCTGCTGCTGACCATGTTCCTGATGGGGATCGCCACCACCGGCATCGGCCTGCTGCCCGGCTACGCCAGCATCGGCATCTGGGCACCGGTCTCGCTCGTGCTGTTGCGGATTCTCCAGGGCATTGCCGTGGGCGGCGAATGGGGCGGCGCGGTACTGATGGCGAGCGAGCACGCGCCAACCGGCCGCAAGACGTTCTTCGCGTCCTTTCCGCAGATGGGCAGCCCGGCTGGACTGATTCTATCGCTCGTGTCGTTCCGGCTCGTCACCTCGCTCGATCACGCAAGCTTCGTTGCCTGGGGTTGGCGCCTGCCGTTTCTGGCCAGCTTCGTGCTGCTGTTGATCGGCATGGCGATTCGTCTCGGTGTTAAGGAGTCGCCCGAGTTCGAGCAGCTTCGCAAGAATCGCGAGGTGCTGAAGTCGCCCGTCAAGAAAGTGCTGCGCACAGCGTGGTATCCGATCGTCATGGCGGCGATGGCCACGACAATCGGCTCCGCCGGGTTCTTCTTCACCAATACGTTCATGATTTCGTATGTCACCGGTTATCTCGGGATGTCGAAATCGTTCATTCTCGATTGCCTGTTTGTCGTCACCCTCATCCAGTTGGCGTCTCAGCCGGTTTCGGCGCTGCTGGCTCAACGGGTTGGAGAGACTCGCTTTCTGACCTGCGCCGCCCTGCTATCCATGCTCACGCCTTACCCGATGTTTCTGCTCGTCCAGACGCAAAATCCGGTCGCGATCGTGGCGGGTATCTCGCTCGCGGTGGTGGTGCTGTCCGCTGTCTATGCGGTCATCGCCGGTTTCATGACGCCGGCATTTCCGACGCAGGTCCGGTACTCCGGTATTTCCATCGCTTATCAACTGTGCGCGACGATCGCCGGTGGGACGACACCTTTGATCGGTACGATGCTCGCGCAGAACTACAAGGGCGAGTGGCTGCCGCTGGCGATTTTCTTCAGCGTGCTTTCGGCGGTGTCGCTGGTTGGAATCGTGGGGCTCGGGCGTTATCGCAAGGGGATACGCGCGGAGGGATCTGCCGCGATGCTTGCTAACTAAGGCGGGCCGACAGGGAGCGATCGGGGAAAATCATGTCGATCGGCAATTGCTGCGGTGGGCATGGACGCAAACCGGCCGAACGCACGCGCGCTCGTGAACCGCACGCGGGGATGCTCGAAGTGACATAATTCCCGCGTCGTTGCTTTGCAACGCGACCACTACTTTCACGCCGCAAAACCAGGAGATTCACATGAGCAAGGGATATTGGGTGACCGCATACCGCGCGACGAAGGACCCGTCGAAACTGGCTGCGTATGCGCAACTGGCAGCGCCCGCAGTGGCAGCCGCTAACGGCAAATTCATCGTGCGCGGCGTCGCCGAAGAAGCACACGAGCAAGGTTTGAAGGAGCGGACCGTCGTGATCGAGTTTCCGACCTACGAGCAGGCCGTTGCCGCCTACGAGAGCGACGCCTACAAGAAAGCGCTTGAAGCGCTGGGCGATGGTGTCGAGCGCGATCTGCGCATCGTTCGCGGCGTCGAGTAACGATGCGTGCGCTCAGCCGGCCGCGGCGGCCTGCACGAGCGCGCCGATGCCGTCGATAGCATTCATCGACTCCGCAGGCGCGCCATGCCGCGCCTGCAGGTAGCTCGTTGCGTTATACGAGAGCCATACCCGGGTGTTGACGTCCTGCCGCGGGTTGCCTGGAATCACGCTGGCCGGCTGGGGTCGCCGGAAACATTCGGTTGTTCGGCCGTCGATGTTCCCTTTGCCGTCACCGCGCGATGGATCGCTTCAGTCAGCGAATTGTTGATCTCGATGAGCCGGTGCATCTCATCCTGGATATTTAGAAGCGCCTCAGCGTCCTTGTAGGTCTGTAGCGCCTGCTTGTCTGAGGCTGCGGCGGCAACCTTCTGGCCCACCATGATGACTGACAGCAGCACCAACTGCAAAAAAGTCTGAGCGATCCAGGCGATCAGCGTCGACACTCCACCCTGAATGGCAGATGGCAAGCTGATAAGCGCGATCACCGCAAAGACATAGGCACACCACATCGTGCCAACCGCGTTGGTGATGACTAGGGCGATTCGCCCGTTCAGGCCCAGATGCTCCTGCGCGGTTAGGTGCGGTCCGTTTTTTTCGCGTTCCTTGAGTCGCTGATTGGGAAGATGTTCGGTTTTCATTACTGGGTCCCCATTGGAGAGTGAGTAGTCCGCGGCACTATGAGCGCTTCACCGCGCTGGTCTCGATTAACTCGCGCAGTGCGTCATCCACCGTCTCCAGCAGCACAAAGCGCAACTGGCTTCGTGCGTCGGCCGGGATGTCTTCCAGGTCCGCCGCATTGCGTGCGGGCAGCAGTACCGTCCCAATGCCGGCGCGCAAGGCGGCAAGCACCTTTTCCTTGATGCCGCCCACTGGCAGGACAATGCCACGCAGACTGATCTCGCCCGTCACAGCGCAATCGCTGCGCACGGCTTGCCCCATCAACAGCGATGCGATCGCAATGAACAGGGCCACCCCAGCACTAGGGCCGTCCTTTGGGACCGCGCCGGCCGGCACGTGGACATTCGAAGTCCAGCAACAGGCAACCGTGTTCGGAGTCGCGCCCGGCCAGGCGGCAGCGCCCGGCCGGAAGACGGATATGTCGCTCGAAGCGGCCATAGGGAATTTCCATGCAATGGACCGCTCCCCCGGCGAAGGCCCGAGGCAACGTCCTCTCGGCCACGACGACCAGCGTCCCGCCTTCGAGGTCCAGGCTGACCTGATCGGGAGCCACGCCGGGCAACGCCACCACGATCGCCAGCCGGCCGTCATGCTCGAACACCTCGATCGGCGGCTCCCATACCGGCACCAGCGCATGCTGACCAGCTAACCGGAAGAACTGGCGATGCGATCGCTCGGCGCGCTCAAGCGCGTCGACGGCGGCTTCCCACATCATGGTATGGCGGGTGGATGTCACGGCTGGCTCCCTGCCTGTTCTGTCAGCCCAACACTGGCTGTCCATTCATCAAAGGCCAACGGTGCACGCGTGTCAAGTAAGCGAGGGTGAATGCACCGCTCCAACTAGTCCGGTCAGCGGGTCCAGAAGTCGTATTGGACCAGTTGATTATAGTCAGCCTGATCACGCTCGATGGAGGTCGAAATGTCGATGTACTGATCAATACGGCCGATAGTTACTATCGCCTTTTGCGCTGTTGATGTGAGCCATTGATCATGCGGAGAATGTAAAGCGGCGAGCCTTCTGCTGTGTTGCCACATCCGACGTGCTGCCTGGAGCGCCAACCCGTGGATTTGCGTGTCGAGTACAAAAGGGGGGACCGATGTCAGCCCCCTGATGAGGTTTGTAATCTACGTTAACGAACGAAGAGTTCAATGCCAAGTGGTAGCGGATCTCCCTTCGAACCGCTTCGAATTGCAAGTGCAGCCTTCTCGCTGATCAACTCGCGGTGCCGTTCGAACTCCTGCAACAAGTCGCTTTTGTGGGCACCTGCTTGCGACAACTCCTTAAGCACTTCCCTGCTCACAATGCAGAAGTGATGGACGCTGTCGACTCTGATGCCGAACTTAACAGCCTCACCGTCATTTGCGACACTAATGCCTTCGATGTTATCAGCCATCATCGCCTCCGTTGGCAGCTAGCTGTGCAAGAAGCCTAGCACGAAATATCTAACCGTCACGGACTCTTCCGTCAACGCGCGCTGGCATCAACGGCAACGCGGATGAGCGGGATATGCCTAGTCGAAAATCAGGAAATCCTTACATCAAGCCGTATCGCGATGTCGCCGTATACCCGGTAAGGCGCCGCCAGTTCCTTGAGCGCGACACCATTTCCGCTGCAAGCGTCCCGAAGGAAACAAAGTGAATCAATTCGCCTACACCATCCGGTTCAAGATCATCGTCGTCCTCGGTGCCAGCATCACACTGACGGCCGCGATGGGTGTGATGGCGATCCTCGGGCTCGCAACCATGTCGATCCACGAACTCCTACCGATGGACACTTACCGGTGAATCCGCAGACGTTTGTCCTACAGGCGCGGCTTTGCGATCGCGCCACGGCGCTTAAAGCGCGCATGACTGAAGCGCATGATCAAGCGAAGGGGCTGATCGAGCGCGCCCAGGGTTGTCTCGCCGTGCTGGATCATCTGCGACAGAGCACCGCCGCCTCGGCAAACATTTCCCCGGGCGGTGATATCAGTCTTTTTATCGAGGAGCTGCGTCGCTCAGAAAGCGGCTGGCACGATCAGTTGCAAATGTTGAGGGCGTCGCTGACTGAACTCACGGATCAGACTCATAACGCCCGCTGCGAGATCGAGTCGCTCGCCGTGCTTGCGCTTGGCGCGCAAACTGCCCCCGAGACGATTGCCGACGCAGAGCGCGCTGTCGAAGCGAGTGAAGCCCACTTTCAGGAAGTAAGCGCGCAACTGGAAGCGACGCAGTTGTGGTTCGAACAGTTCGACACGCAGATCAATACGATCATGGCCAGTTTGCGAAAATCGCGCTAGGTTCGTGCAAGAAGGGGGGCTATCGTGCCGCCGTTTGAACACCCGGATAAAAGCCCACAACCAGCACGATATATGCGAGTGCCGCGAAAATACCGGCGAGGGTGCCGAGCCAGTCCCTGGCGGCTGCGCCGCGCGTGAAATGGACCGGAATCCCCACCAGCAGGTACGCGACCGAGAAAACGATCGCAACCATCAAGGGCGGGGGCGCGAATGAAACAACGACTTCGGAAAAGGGCCGCATTCGCAAACCTTATAGACGTCCGAAACAGCTGCGCTATCGCAGCGGCGAGTTCCGGTGCCCGATCACTCGGGGCTATCGCGCGCTGAGAATATCCGCCGAACCGCGCGCGATGCCCGGGTAGCAGACAGACCGGTTAATGAAGCTGTTCCACGAGGGCATCAGCGCCCTTGTCGAGGCCGGTCTTCGCGGCACTCAAGGAACCAAAGGCTGCCGGCAGATTCATGGCATTCGGATACTGCTTCGAAACGTATGCCTTCAGCAGACGGCCGCTGGGACCGTCAAAGACCTCGACTGAGTAAGTAACCGAGCCGCTGAATGCACCCTGCCCGCCGCGGATTGCCTGTACGCCGTTATAGAGATTGCCCGCAAGGTCGAAATGCATGACCTGTCCGACGAGTAACGTCGTCTTTTCGGCGCCGGTGAGTGTCAGCTTGATCCGCAGCGTATTCGGGCCGGCCTGGTTCGCAACGCTGAACCGTTTCGCGAGTTTTTCGGAGAACGTCTTCCCCATGTAATCGGCGAGCGCCGCCTTGTCGGCTTCCTTCAGGTCGCCGAACTGGTTGTCGCTCCCTTGGTACACGGTGACCGGGTCCAGTATCACCTGCGTGTATTGAGGCCAGACAACTGAAGTGGCGTACTTGTAGGGAACCTTGCCTGAGTCGTCATCGCGGTTCTGCTTCAACTGCGACGACGATGCGATGCCCGTGTAGGCCACCGGTTGCACGCTGGCACACGCTGTCAGGGTTAGCACCGCTACTCCGGTGAAAAGAAGCGGGACTAGTTTGTTCTTGAACATTTAGGTTTCCTCGAAAGCCCAGTTAAGTGCCAGGTGGCGCTCAGTTCAGGCGAGAACTGATCAGGTCGCCACAGTAGCATCGGCGGAACAATATGTAAACCGTCCAGACGGTCTGTACATTAAAAAATCGAGGGCGTACAATTACGCTTCGTCAGGAAAACGCCTGCTCCGGCGGCGGTACCTAGGGCCATTCGCCAGCAGTGTGTTGCAGCCGGCTATTTGTCCACAAACAGAAGAGAGGCGCGCCGGCGATCAGGTGCGCGCTGCAATCGTCGCAACATCATCAATATCGATAATGGATAACCAGACCCGCTCGGAGATTTCCCGCAAAAAGGCGATTGCTGCCGCTTTCACCATCCTCACCCGAGATGGTGTTGGAGGGCTTACGTTCGATTCGCTGTCGCGTGAGAGTGGTATCAGCAAGGGTGGACTGCTTCATCAGTTCCGCACGAAGCACGGCGTGCTGTGCGCGCTGTTGGAACAGCATCAGATTCAGTTCGAGCAAATCGGACGCGAATATATGGCGAAGGAAGGCGCATCGAAGGCTGAACCAACGCTTGCAGCCCAGATTGCAATGTATCGGGAATCCTCGAATCAACCGCATTCCGTGGCACGGGCCATTCTTGCAGCGCTCGTCGAGAGTCCTGAATTACTCGAAAGCATCAAGGCGTCTGACACGGCAAAAATGAAGGCGTTGCAGGACGAGGCGCCTGACCTCGACTTGTCATTGTTGCGATACTTTGCGGCCAGCGGTCTCGCATTTCATTCCTTGATGGGACTGTCGCAATTGAGTAATTCGGCACGAAACAGACTATTCGATCGTCTTCTTGACGAAGATAGCTGGCCGGCGCAGATTCCACAACCCAAGCCTCGTAAGCGGTCGGCCCGCTAACCGCCGCAAGCGCGCAGGGAACGCGTGATCGGCGAGCGTTGACTGATTAGCAACGCTGCGCCGAAAGCGCCGTTCAATACAGCGTGACCGCGTACCAATCACCTCTCGGTTAGGTGATCGGTGGCGTTTTCACACGCCCCAGGTCGTGGATCGCCTCGACCCGTTGCGTCGCGAGCACAACACTTCGAACGCGTGCGCATTGCCCTGGTTGCAGTGACACTGCCCGCATAATACAAACCGTCTATCCGGTTTACATGCAGTATTTGCAGTGCTAAGCTGAGCCCTCACCTGAATCGTCAGCTCTGGGACCTCCCAGAAAGACACGTGTGAAGGCAACGGCCAATCGGGCCCAGCCCCGTCGAGTTAGCCGATGTCTACTCCCTTACGACCCTCACCCCGAAAGTCAGCTTGGGGCGTTTCTGGATCGTGTTTCCACGAGCGGATGCAGAAGATGAATAGAGACAACTTGATCGCATGTCACGAATGTGACTTCCTTCAGCGAGAAACGCCGCTAGTTGAGCGCGGTGCTGCGCGATGTCAACGATGTGGCGCCGCACTCTACCGATACCGAAACGTGCCGATGTCGCACGAGTGGGCACTGGCGTTCACCTTGGCCGCGGCGATTCTCTTCGTTGTTGCCAACCGCTTTCCGATCTTTGAACTCTGGATCAATGGGGCATCTGTCGAGACCACGCTTTTCGGCGCCGCTTCCGCGCTTTACGCAGATGGCATGTGGCCGATCGCAGGCCTTGTGTTCGTGACAACACTCCTGATGCCTTCATTGAACATCGCAGCGGTGATCTATCTTCTCCTGCCGTTGCATACGGGCGGATTTCCTCACAAACCTGAAATCGTTCTTCGCGTGCTGCGGCACGTTGCGCCATGGGGAATGATCGAGGTGCTGATGGTCGGCATGCTGATCGCGCTCGTCAAACTCCAGCACATCGCGACAGTCGTACCCGGGGTGGGTGCGTGGGCGTTCGGAGCCGTGATGATTCTGCTTGCCGCGGCGACTGTTGCGTTTAACCCCCGTGAACTATGGGCCCGAATCGACACGATGCGAGGCGACGTCGGTATGTCACACGCGCAGAATGCAAGCATCACGGCAGCAACCGCCGCGCGCGCAGGTCTGTTCGCCTGTCACGATTGCGGCCTGCTCTCAAAGCCGCTGTTCCCCCATGTCCACGCCGGAATCTGCCCACGTTGTGGCGCGGTGCTGCACTCGCGCAAGCCCAATAGTCTGGTTCGCACGTGGGCATTTCTGTTCGCCGCCATGATCCTTTACATCCCCGCCATTCTCCTGCCGGTCATGGTCACCAGTACCTTATTTGGCGCTCGCTCCGACACGATCCTGAGCGGCGTCGTGTTGCTCTGGACCTCCGGGTCGTGGTTGCTGGCAATAGTCGTTTTCATCGCAAGCATCGTGGTGCCCGTACTCAAGATTCTTTCGTTAGCCTATCTCGCGTGGAGTACCCAGTTGCGCTCTCCGCGAATTCCTCACCAACGCACGCGTATTTATCGATTGATTGAGTTTGTCGGTCGCTGGTCGATGCTCGATATCTACGTGATCACCATCCTTGTCGCGTTCGTGCAATTCGGTTCGATCGCAACGATCGACGCAGGTCCCGGATCGATTGCCTTCGGCGCGGTGGTTGTACTGACCATGTTCGCGGCGTTGTCATTCGACCCGCGGCTCATCTGGGACGCAGTGGAGTCAGAACGTGAATGAATTGTCCGGACAGAAAGAGGATCAGGATACGTCCGGTTTTCCGAGCGCCGTTGCTGTCAAACATTCGAAGTGGCGCATGCAGCTCGTGTGGCTGGTGCCCATTGTCGCCGTGCTGATCGCCGGTTGGCTAGCCGTGAAGTCCGTCATGCAAACAGGCCCGACCATCACGATCAGGTTTTCCACTGGCGAGGGTATTGAGGCCGGCAAGACGAAGATCAAGTTCAAGAACGTCGATATTGGCGTAATCAGGAACGTTGAACTCTCCGACGATCACAAGACAGTGCTTGCAAGCGCCGAAATGTCCCGCAACGCGTCCAGCATGCTCGTCGACGATACCCGCTTCTGGGTCGTTCGGCCGCGTATATCGGGCGGCACGGTATCGGGCATCGGTACGTTGTTGTCCGGTTCACACGTCGGAATGGATATCGGTACATCGCAAAAGGCGCGACGCGATTTCGTCGGACTCGAGTCACCGCCAGTACTCGCTTCCGGTGCGCCGGGGCGGGAGTTCGTGCTTAAAAGTGAAAACCTCGGCTCACTCGATATCGGTTCGCCGGTGTTTTTCAGAAGGCTTCAGGTTGGCCAAATCGTCTCCTACGCGCTCGATCCCGAAGGCGCGGGGATGATCGTACACGTCTTTGTCAACGCGCCTTACGACAAGTACGTGACGAACGACACCCGCTTCTGGCATGCAAGCGGTGTCGATGTGACCGTGGATACGACGGGCGTGAAGGTGGACACCGAATCTTTGGTATCGATCCTGATTGGTGGCCTTGCATTCGAGAGTCCACCCGACACAAAGACTGGGGTTGAAGCCGATGCCCTGCACCAGTACCCGCTTTTCCTCAATCGAACAGAAGCGATGAAGCGGCATGACTCAATCACCGATAAGTACGTGTTGAACTTCAAGGAGTCTGTGCGTGGGCTCACCGTGGGAGCACCCATCGACTTCCGCGGGATCGTCATCGGCGAGGTATCGGCGATCAACACACACTTCGATCCGGCTACGCGGGAATTCAGCATTCCGGTCGAAGTCAACATTTTCCCGGAGCGCCTCATTCCACGCGACGAATGGAAAGACCAAGGTGATCAAATATCCTCGGCTCGAAAGGAATTCGCGGACTACCTGATCTCAAAGGGGCTGCGGGCACAACTGAGGACAGCGAGCCTGCTGACCGGACAACTGTACATCGCAATCGATTTCTTCCCCTCCGCGCCGAAAGTGACCATGGACTGGAGTAAAAAGACGCCGCAACTGCCTACGGTGCCCGGCAATCTGCAGGGGCTTCAGGAATCGATTACCGATCTCGTCGCGAAGCTGAACCGCATTCCGTTTGAAGGAATAGCCACGGACCTGCGCAAGACACTGGGTGACGCGGACACGCTGTTGAATACGATCAATACGGATATTGCACCTGACGCAAAAACGACGATGGCCGCAGCCCGTGAAGCACTCGCGTCCGTGAATCGCACGATGCAAAGCGATTCGCCCCTTCAGCAAAGCACCGCCGACACCATGCGCGAGGTCTCGCGGGCTGCCGTCTCGATCCGTTCGCTTGCGGAATACCTCGAACGTCATCCCGAAGCGCTGATCCGCGGCAAAACCGAGGACAAGCCATGAGCCGACGTTCAGCATTACCTGTGTCGATGATTGCGCTTGTTCTTGCCACTGGATGCGCAACGTCGCCGACGCCGGCGTTCTACACATTGAGCGCTGTCCAGCATATTGAACAGTCGCCAGGCGCTAGTCCAATTGCAATCGCAATAGATCTGGTTACGGTTCCCGAACTGGTCGATCGTTCGCAAATAGTCACGAAGCTCGATGCGAACCGCGTCCGTATCGACGAGTTTGCGCGCTGGGCCGATCCATTGAAGAGTCAGATTCCCCGCGTACTCGCTGCGGATCTGGCGGAGATCATTCCAGGGGCGATCGTATCGACTTTTCCACAGCGCGCGAACGACAACGCCTACCGCGTAACGGTTGACGTGCAGAACTTCGATTCATCGGCGGACGGTACGGTGATGCTGGTCGTTATCTGGTCGGTGCGTCCTCCAAACGGAGGAAAGCAGATTGCAGGACGTTCTGTCGTTCATGAGACCGCTATCGGGTCAGGTTACGACGGCCTAGTCAAAGCACACGGCCGAGCCCTGTTGTCCGTGGCGAAGGATATCGCTGCGGCGATGCAATCGGCTTTGCGATTGTGAAAGCGCCGGGTGCGCGCTTTCGCGTCAAGAGAATACGCGAGCCAGCTTTTTATGAAAATCGCAAGGTAGATTGCCCCCCCACCCTGCCATGCCGAAGTGGATAGCGCAGCGACCGGCACTACGTTAGCACCGGTCGCTGCGTCGTTCAGGCCGTACTTGCGTGAAGGGAGTCAAATACCGGAATCCGCCCTTCCTGGTCTGGATGGTGAGGTGCAGAATTACGCTGCCTGCGTTTCAGCATGGAACGGATAGTCGGTGTAACCGCGTGCGTCGCCGCCATAAAAAGTACTACGGTCGTACCGGTTGAGTGGCAGATTCAACCGCAGGCGCTCCGGCAGATCGGGGTTGGCGACGAAGTGGCGGCCAAACGCTACGATGTCCGCGTGGCCCGCTTCGATGATCGCGTCCGCAGTCTCTTTCGTGAAACCGCCTGCAGCGATTAGCGTGCCGGTGAACTTCGGCCGCAGATGGCGCGCCGCGACCGGATCGTGAACTTCGCCGATCGTCTCCGTGCCCTTGATGCGCGGCTCGACCACGTGGAGATAGCCGATGCCACGCTTGTCCAACTGCTCCGTCACGTAACCGAAGGTGGTTTCCGGATCGCTGTCATACATCGAGCCATAGGTGCCGCTCGGTGCAATGCGCACGCCAACCCGATCCGCTCCCCACACCGAAATCAGTGCATCCGTCACTTCGAGGAAGAAGCGGGCGCGATTTTCAATCGGTCCACCGTACTCGTCGGTGCGAGCATTCGAACCGTCCTGGAGAAACTGGTCCGGCAAGTAGCCGTTTGCGCCGTGCAGCTCAACACCGTCGAAGCCCGCGCGCAGTGCCCGCTCGGCACCTCTGCGGAAGTCCTCGATAATGGCGGGGATTTCGTGCAATTCAAGCGCACGGGGCATCGCGAATTCGACTTCGCCGTTCACCGAATACGCATGGCCTTCAGCTCTCAGCGCCGACGGCGCGACGGGCGCCGCGCCACCGGGCTGAAGATCGGGGTGAGACTGACGGCCAACATGCCACAACTGGAGGAAGATGCGAGCGCCTTTGGCGTGCACGGCATCCGTGATCCTGCGCCACCCTGCAATCTGATCGTCGGAGTAGATTCCCGGGGCCATTGCATAGCCATAGCCCTGTACCGAAACGGGGGTTGCCTCGGTGACGATAAGACCACCTTCGGTTGCGCGCTGCGTGTAGTACTCAACCATCAGATCGCCCGGCACGTCGCCGGGCTCCGAACGCATGCGTGTCAATGGCGCCATCGCGACGCGATGGGAAAGCGTGTAGGGGCCTACTTTGACGGCTGAAAATAGCTTGCTCATGGAGTTACTCCTTGCGGATCAGTTAGTACCGGCTTGCAGTACGAGCGCGGTAACACGTTCGATGACTCTTGCAGGTGCGGCGGCGAGCCACAACGACGATTTGCTGTCAGACGAGCTCCTGATAGCGGTTCGCCAGACACAGAGACATCGTCGTTGAATTGAACGGGTCAGGGTAGGCAGCGCGACTGCATAACACTCATTCCCTTGGGGCATATCGGGCGAACTTCGTCTCTATCGGCGAACAGCTTACGGCGCAGGGGAAAGCGCTGAGGATAAGAACGCGTTACCGTATGCCTGTGCGGCATGAGTGTTATGCCGACGCTACGGAAAACAACGTGGCGCGGTGGTGTATCTTCCGGCAAGCAGGTTTCGTCGCGCGTGTTTGACGGTGCGACGCTCGAGCCCCAGACATCCGTTCCAGGAGGGACGACCGTGGACCGACTAACAGCGATGGAGACGTTTGTGTGTGTGGTGGAGTCCGGCTCTTTTTCGGCGGCAGCGCGGCTGCTGAACGTTGGGCAGCCCGCCGTTTCCAAGTCCATCGCGCAACTCGAAGAGCGGCTCGCAGTTCGACTGCTGCTTCGCTCGACGCGCGGGCTGACGCCGACCGAAGCAGGCCACGCATTTTACGAGCGCGCAAAGCGGGCGATCGAAGAGGCGGACGAGGCGGAGGTTGCGGCAAGAGGATCGGCTGGCGCCCTCTCGGGTCGTCTCAGGATTTCAGCAGCGGTGACCTTTGCGCGGATTCACATCCTTCCAAGGCTCCAGACATTTCTTGATCGACACCCTGAACTCAACATCGACATTGTGCTCGACGATGAAAACATCGATCTGCTGGAACGCGGCATCGACGTAGCAGTCAGGATGGGAGTGCTTGGCGACTCGAACATGACCGCACGCAAGGTCAGTCACGGGCGGCGTTGCGTCGTCGGCACGCCGGCCTGGTTCGCAAAAGCCGGCGAACCGCGGGTACCTGCGGATCTGCTATCGCATCAGGCGATCGTGTACGAGCAGGGCGGCGGCGGAAGCGTGTGGTCGTTCAGGCAAGGCAATTCGGAAACGTCAATTGTCGTCGCCGGGCGCGTCCGCGTGAACGCGGCGGAAGGCGTACGCGCGGCCGTGCTCGCCGACATGGGCGTCGCGATCGCTTCGGAATGGATGTTCACGCCGGAACTCGCAAGTGGTGCCGTCAAACGCGTGCTGCCCGACTGGGAATTGCCGGGTATCGACCTGTGGGCAGTTTTTCCCAGTGGGCGCATGGTCAGTGCAAAGGCACGCGCTTTCGTTGCCTGGATTGAGGAGATATTCGGCCCTCAGATTGACGCCTTGCCAATCGAAGCGCCGCCATCGACAAACAACGTTTGACCCGTAATGAAAGCAGCGTCATCGGACAGCAGGAAAGTGATGGCTGCAGCAATCTCGTCAGGCTTGCCGAAGCGTTTCATTGGGACGGCGGCGAGATAGCGCTGCTCCCCTTCGCTTCCTGGCGCGTTGTTGGCTCTAAACAGTTCGGTTTCCGTGGGGCCGGGCGCGACGGAATTGACTGTGATGCCGGTGGTCGCCAGCTCAAGCGCCCAGGAGCGCGAAAAACTCACCAGGGCGGACTTGGCGGCGGCATAAGCCGTACGCTCCACGATGCCAAGGACAGTGAGGCTCGTTATGTTGACGATTCGCCCCCAGCCTTGGGCGCTCATGTTGGGCAGGAGTGCTTGCGCCGCCTGTACAGCCGGATGCAGATTGAGCGACATGACGGAGTCGAGCGTGTCCAGATCGATGGCGCCCAGCCTCTGCGGTTTGACCAGCCCAACGTTATTGACCAGACCGTCGAACTTGTATTCCGCCACAAGCCTATCGAGCGTAGCCTGCGTTTTCACGCGGTCAGTCAGGTCGACAGGCACGAGCGTTCCTGGGAAGCCAGGGTCGTCTGCCTGGCGTGCCAGTCCCACAACCCGGTGCCCGTCTGCGTTCAGCCGCGCTGCGACGGCTCTGCCGATGCCTTTGCTGGCACCGGTTACAAGAAAAGTGCGTGATTTCATATTGCCTCGATGTTGATGTGCCAGCTTGCATGTTCAATCGTTCCCGACGGTTCACGGCCGGGAACGAATCAGGACCGAATCAGGACGCCGAAGCGACCTTCTTGCGGAGAACCGGCAACATATCCTGGGGCTCCGGACGGTGCGTATAGTCAGGGTTGACTTCCGAGTACAGGATCGTTCCGTCTTGCCCGACCACGTAGCGCGCCGGCATCGGTAACGTCCAACTGTCGTCTCCGTTGAACGCAGGCAGATCGTTTTTGAGGTTCTTGTACAGATCCACGAGATAGTCCGGCAACGCAAAGCGGATGCCGAATGCGGCGGCCACATCATTGTGCGTGTCGCTCAGGATCGGGAAGTTCAGCTTGTTGGTGCGGACCGATTTGCGGCTGTTCACGGCATTCTGCGGGGAGATCGCAACCAGACTTGCACCTTCGGCCTTGAACGACGGCAGCGCTTCTTCCAGGGCCGTCAGTTCAAGATTGCAATACGGGCACCATACGCCGCGGTAGAAGCTGATTACGAGCGGCCCCTGCTTCAGCAGCTCGACAGACGACACGGGTTTGCCCTCCGGATCATTGAGGGTAAATTCCGGTGCTAGGTCGCCTGCTTTGAGCGCGCGTGCGGCCTGGCCGGACGCCACGAGTTCGGCCGTTGCACGTTCCATGACCGGATGGATTTCCGGCGGTGCAAAGAATGGGGCTTTGCCGCCTTTGAAATCGGCCTTGAATGCATCGAGCCTGGCTTGAAGTGACATGACAATCTCCTTCCTGATGATGTTCAACGCACATTGCGTGGGAGGGATAGTCCGTCAATGCAAACCGCCGGAGAAGACAGCACGATTGCATAACTGTCATTCCTGCTGGGCATGGGAGGCGCCGGCGCGCTTCTCATCACTGATTGAAACTGTTTTTTCCCATGACCCGCTTATCGCATTGCCGGGACGAAGATAGCCTCAGTCGACTCACAACCTAGCAACAGGACTTTTCGTGGAACGACAGGCAACACACTGGATAGACGGCGAATGGCTAGAAACAGGCACGCCCCGGGAAAGCATCGACCCGGCAACCGGCCAGGCATTCGCATCGTATTTCGACGGCGGACTCGACGAAGCGAAGCGCGCCGTCGTTGCCGCCCGTAGGACCTTTCTCGAGACCGACTGGAAAGTCGATCCGATGAAGCGCGCGACCGCGCTGAGCCATCTCGCCGATGCCTACGAGCAACGTGCCCAGGACATCATCGACTGCCTCTCGACCGAAAACGGCAAGCCCAAGGTCGAAGCCGGCTTTGAAACCATGCAGATCGTGCGCGCGCTGCGGTTTGCGTCCGGCCTCGCGCTGCATACATTTGGGCGGGTCTCGGAGCCGCGCCCCGGAACGCAATCGATGGTGCTCCGCCAGCCCGTGGGCGTGGCGGGACTGATCGTGCCGTGGAATTCGCCGGCCTATCTGCTGATCCGCGCGCTGGCACCCGCGCTCGCGGCAGGCTGCACCGCAGTCGTCAAGCTGCCGGCCCAGGCGGCACAGACCGCGCGACTTTCGGCCGAGATACTCGCGAGCGTGCCGGACATTCCCCGAGGGGCAATCAATCTGTTCGTCGAAAGCGGCGCGGACGGCGCGAAGTTCCTCGTCGACTCACTCGATGTCCCGGTCATCAACTTCACGGGCAGCACCTCAACCGGACGTGCAATCGCCACGGCGGCCGCCGCCCGCTTCAAGCGGGTCGGGCTCGAACTTGGCGGAAAGACGCCGCATCTGGTTTTCGACGACGTGGATCTCGCACAGGCGGTGCCGACCATCGCGGCATCGTCCACCGTGTTCGCAGGTCAGTTCTGCGTGACGGGCAGCCGCATTCTGGTTCAGCGCGGAGTCGCGGAGCAGTTCAAGAACCTGCTGGCGGAACGACTCGCCGCTGTGCAGCCCGGTGCATCCGCCAATGCATCAAGCCAGATGGGTCCGCTCATCGACCGCGCGTCGGTCGAGCGGGTCGACCGGATGGTCGCGGCCGCGCTGGCGGAAGGCGCGACGGCCGTCGTGCGAGGCGGCCCGATTGTCGAAGGGCCACTCGCGGCGGGCGCCTTTTACCGCCCTACGCTGCTGGAAGTGCCCGCGTCGGGTCTCGCCATCTCGCGCGACGAAGTGTTCGGTCCGGTTCAGACGCTTCAGGTGTTCGACACAGAAGACGAAGCCATCGCACTCGCCAACGATAGCGAGTATGGCCTGAGCGCTTGCATCTGGACGCGGGACGCGGACCGGCCGATCCGCGTGGCGCGTCAGCTCGACGCCGGCCACATTTGCATCAACGAGTGGGCGGGCATGCAGGTCGAATTCGAGGAAGGCGGCTTCAAGAACAGCGGCCAGGGCCGGCTCGGCGGGCTCGCCGGCATCGACGACTTCCTCGAGTACAAGCAGATCCTTCAGGTCTTCCATCGCACGTGACAGAAACCGGCGGCTGCAAACCCGGCGTGCGCCGGCAGCGGAAAGACCGCCAGGGTTTGCTGCCTCAACGAAGAGCCGGATATCGGCGAGCCTTTCCACGATATTCCCATATTTTTTGAAAATCCTTCAAAAGGTAGGCCAATTATCAAAATTGGTTCGCGTGTACACAATGGGCTCACTTCTTCAATCCGCGACTCTTCATTACCTCACGCCCCCAGAGATTTCCACCATGACATCCACCGCTTCGTCACTCTTCACGCCGACCGTTGTTTCACAGTTCCAGCTCCCGCACCGCGTCGTCATGGCGCCGATGACACGCTCGCGCAGCACGCAGCCGGGCGACGTGCCCAATGCAATGATGGCGCGCTACTACGCGCAGCGCGCATCGGCCGCATTGATCGTCACCGAGGCCACGCAGATTTCTCCGCAGGGCAAGGGCTATTCGTTCACGCCGGGCATTTATAGCGCCGCGCAGGTCGCGGGATGGCGTCTCGTCACCGATGCGGTTCACGCCGCCGGCGGCCGGATATTCCTGCAACTGTGGCACGTCGGGCGTATGTCGCATCCGGACTTCCACGACGGCGAAATGCCTGTCGCGCCGTCCGCCATTCCCTTCGACGGTCAGATCTGGAAAGTGGACGCGGCAACGGGCATAGGCGCTATGGTCGCGTGTCCGACCCCACGTGCGTTGTCCGTCGAGGAAATTCGGGATGTCGTGGCCGACTTCCGCCGCGCGGCGCGCAACGCAGTAGACGCGGGCTTCGACGGCGTGGAGATTCACGGCGCGAACGGTTATCTGGTCGACCAGTTCCTGCGCACGACCTCCAACACACGCACCGACGAATACGGCGGCTCGCGTGAAAACCGGCTGCGCTTTCTGAAAGATGTGGTCAACGCCGTGGCCGAGGAAGTCGGCGCGGAGCACACCGCCATCCGTCTCGCGCCGTTCCTGACCGCCCGCGGCATGGACTGCCCGGACATTCTGCCGACGATTCTCGAAGCAGCCGAGTTTCTGCAGGCGCGTGGCATTGCCTATCTGCATCTCGTCGAAGCCGACTGGGACGATGCCCCTCAGTTCACCGAAGCATTCCGCAAGGCCATCCGCGAACGTTTTACGCGCCCAGTCATTGTTGCCGGCAAGTACGACTCGACCCGCGCCGAGTGGGTTCTGTCGCACGGCTATGCGGACCTGGTCGCCTTCGGCCGCCCGTTCGTCGCGAACCCCGACTTTCCTCGCCGCCTGGCCGAGGGTCTACCGCTTGCCGGCTTCGACGGAAGTACGCTGTTCGGTGGCACCGAACGCGGATACGGCGATTACCCGACCTGGAGCGGCACCGCCACGACGGCGGAAGAAAGTGCGCTTACTCCATAAGCGACCATTCACCGGCACAGCACGCTATGTTAAATTCTCACACGACTACTCACACATCATCTTCATCGCGCTCCCAGCGCATCGCCTTCGTCCAGGCCTGCTGGCATAAAGACATCGTCGATCGTTGTCGAACCTCGTTCGTCGCGGAACTTGCTCAGGCTGGTTATGCCGAATCGGACTGCGATTTCTTCGAAGTTGCCGGAGCATTCGAAATCCCGCTGCACGCTAAAATTCTTGCGCAGAGCGGCAAGTACGCGGCGGTGGTCTGCGCCGGGCTGGTTGTTGATGGCGGGATCTATCGCCACGAATTCGTGGGCCAGGCAGTCATCTCCGGACTGATGCAAGTGCAACTGGAAACCGGAACACCGGTCCTGTCCGCCGTGTTGACACCGCATCACTTCCACAGCTCGGAGGAGCACACGAATTTCTTCCTCGCACACTTCGAAGTGAAAGGCGCCGAGGTCGCTCGCGCGTGCATCCAGACAGTGGAAACGATCGCTGCATTGCGCAACTCGCGCGAGTGCGCGCCGGCGGCGCAAGCGGCCTGAGGGAGAAAGCGAACGGCGAGCGCATGCGAGCGGTCGCCGCATTTGGCAGTCAGAACGTTTCTTGTGCCCTTACGACCGGAGCCTTGGGTGGCGGGGCCGCTCGAGCCTGCATCGGCTGACCGTGAAGCGCACCGTCAAGGCGGAAGATCGTCACCGCGTCGATCAACTGGCGGCCCTGGTCCTCGAGGGACCTCGACGCGGCGGCCGCTTCTTCAACCAAGGCAGCGTTCTGCTGCGTGATCGAGTCCATTTGACCTACCGCGCGATTCACCTGCTCGATCCCTCTCGACTGCTCGTCGGTCGCGGCGCTGATCCAGTCCGGACACCAGAAGCACCAGCAAGACAAGCAATCCGAACGCCACCGTGAGCTTGCCGCGCAGGGTCATTTTATTAAAATTCATGACTTATTCTCCGGTCACAACACTACAGATGGCCGTGTCCCGGACAGCCCCAACCGGACGGAACGCGGATTAATTATTTTCGTCGCATCTTCTCTGCTGCATAAGTGCCATAACACTGGCGAGCGCAGACGGAAAACAAGCAGCTATCCACCGTGATCAACGGAGCGTTTCCATTAGCGCAATCTGGCACGCGCCCGCGCGATCAACGCCGACGTCGACGAATCATGCTTCTTCTCATCGACGCTTGCCGACGTCAGATCCGCCTCGACGACCTTGCCGAGGATCTTGCCCAACTCGACGCCCCATTGATCGAACGGGTTGATGTCCCATACCGATGCCTGCACCAGCACCTTATGCTCGTACAGCGCGATCAATGCGCCGAGTGAACGCGCGGTGAGCGCATCGACCAGCAGTGTGCTCGTCGGACGGTTGCCCGGAAACACCAGATGCGGTGCCAGTTCCGGCTTGTCCGCACCGGCAACCTTCTTCGCTTCTTCGAGCGTGCGACCGAGCATCAACGCTTCGCTTTGCGCGAAACAGTTCGCCAGCAGCTTCGGATGATGACTGGCGAGCGGATGCTCCGGCGTCAACACGGCGATGAAGTCGATCGGCACGATCGTCGGGCCCTGGTGCAGCATCTGGAAAAACGCATGCTGACCGTTCGTGCCCGGCTCGCCCCAGGTCACGGCAGCGGTCGGATAGTCGACCATCACGCCATCCAGGCGCGCCGACTTGCCGTTGCTCTCCATTTCGAGCTGTTGCAGATACGACGGCAGGAAATGCAGCGCTTCCGAATATGGCGCGACCAGATAGCTTTGCGAGCCGAAGAAGTTGCGATACCAGATGCCGATCATGCCGAGCAGCACCGGCAGATTCTTCTCAAGCGGTGCGTCGCGGAAATGCTGGTCCATCTCGTTGGCACCGGCCAGCAGCTCGTCGAACTGTTGCGGGCCGATCGCGATCATGATCGACAGACCCACCGCCGACCACAGCGAATAACGCCCGCCGACCCAATCCCACATCTCGAACACATTCTCTTTCGCGATGCCGAACCTGACCACTTCAGCCGGGTTCGCCGACACGCCGACGAAGTGCTTCGCCAGCGCACTCTCCGGGCAGCCTTTCTCAATGAACCAGTCGCGCAGCGAGCGCGCATTGGTCATCGTTTCGAGCGTCGTGAAGGTCTTGGAGACGATGATCGCAAGCGTCTCTTCGGGATCGATCATCTGCATCACGTTGTACAGATCCGCGCCGTCCACGTTCGACACGAAGTGCGTGGTGATCTCCGGCGTGGCCAGATGATGCAGCGCGTGCACGACCATCTTCGGCCCGAGGTCCGAGCCGCCGATGCCGATGTTCACGACGTACCGAATCCGCTTGCCGGTGTAGCCGGTCCACTCGCCGCTGCGGACCTTGTCGGCGAACGCGGCCATCCTGGCGCGTTCGGCCAGGATTTCCGCATGGAATGGCGCCTTCGGATCAGTGGCGCGCAGCGCGGTGTGCAATGCGGCGCGGCCTTCGGTCGGGTTGACGACTTCGCCCGCGAACATCGCGTCGCGGCGCTTCTCGACGCCGGCTTCGCGCGCGAGTTGCACCAGCAGTCTCAGGGTTTCGTCGGTGATGCGGTTCTTCGAAAAATCGGCCGCGAGACCGCCGCCCGCGAACGCAAAGCGCTCAGCACGGGTAGGGGCGGGATCGTTCTCGGGGGCGAACCAGTCGCGCATGTGCGCATCGCGAATCTTCTCGTAATGCGTTTGCAGCGAGGACCATGCGGCCACGACCTCATCGTGGTATCGGATCAGGCGCTCCACTTCCAGCCTTGACCCGAGAATGACGGGAACGCGCTGATGGACATGGTCAGGTTGGACTTCCATGATCGGCATCTCGCCCGTCGTACTCATCCCGCCAGCCTGTTCGACGATGAACGACATCGGATTGGCCTCATAGGTCAGCCGCAACCGTCCAGCAAGCTGGGGGTTCTTGTTGTCCCGCGGATAGAGGAAAACGCCTCCACGCATCAGGATTCGATGGACCTCCGCGACCATGGACGCTATCCAACGCATGTTGAAATTCGTTTGTCGCGGCCCCGAAGCACCCGCCACACACTCACGGACATAGCGGCGCACAGGTTCTTCCCAATAGCGCTCGTTGGACATGTTGATCGCGAATTCGCAGGTATTTTCCGGGATCTGAAGCTGTGGGTGGGTCAGCACGAACGACGCCGACTCCCTATCGAACGTGAAACCGTCGACGCCATACCCCGTGGTCAGCACGAACATCGTCGTTGCACCGTAGATCGCGTACCCCGCGCAGACCTGCTTCACGCCCGGCTGAAGAAAATGACGCTCGTCGAGTACGGCATCAGACACCGGAGCAGCCAGCACGGAAAAGATACTTCCGACAATGCCGTTAATCTCAAGATTGGAGGATCCATCGAGCGGATCGAAAAGCAGCAGATATTCGGGGGTATCCGTGGCATGTTCATGTCCGCTCACCTGAACCGACTCGAGCTCTTCAGACGCCAGTCCGCGCAGACAACTAATCGACTCGACCGTACTGATCATAATGTCGTTGGAAACGACGTCGAGCTTCTTTTGCGCCTCTCCATGAACATTCTCGGAATGAGCAATTCCGGATGCGCCGTCGAATACGCCTCGCTCAACAGCGGTTGCGATGGAGGAGCATGCGTCGGCAACAGATTCGATCAGCGTAACCAGTCCTGCAGGGACTCGTTCGTCAAGTGCTGCTTTCGCGATAAATGAGGATAACGTAATGTACTGGGTGCTTGCTATGTGAGTCATGTTCGGTCTGCTTGGCAGGAACTATCTGGCGATCGATTGGAATCAACGGGTTGGGAGAGGCTCCGTCGACATGCATACAGCAATGGTGGACGCTTACGCATCACATGGCGCGACGCTACCTTGCCCGAGCAGCGCGAGGGCTGCATCGGGACCCGCGCCTCCCGCGACATAAAGCTCGGGAGGATCCTGCTCGCGCCAGGCGTCGATGACAGGATCGACCCATTGCCATGCGGCGTCGAGTTCGTCACCTCGCATGAAAAGTGTGAGTCTGCCGCGGATCACGTCGAGCAGGAGCCGCTCGTAGGCATCCCTTCGTCTCGTCGAGAATGCCGAAGAAAACTCGAGGTTCAAACTCACCGGTCTGACCGTCATCTCATCACCCGGCGCCTTGGTCATCAGGTAGAGTTTCAGGCTCTCGTCCGGCTGCAACCGGATGACGAGGCGGTTGCCCTGGCTGTCCGTGCCGGGACAGCCGAAAACCGAGTGCGGCACATCCCTGAAATTGACGACGATCTCCGCGACTCGACTCTGCAGGCGCTTGCCGGTGTACAGGTAGAAGGGCACGCCTGCCCAGCGCCAGTTATTCAGCTCCACTTTCAGCGCGACGAATGTCTCCGTCCGGCTATCGGCACGGATGTCCGGCTCGTCCAGGTAGCCGGCAACCGGCGCGCCATGCATCTCGCCGGCCGTGTACTGGCCACGTACGGTCTGCCGTGCCACATCGACCGCGCTGAGTGGCTTGAGCGAGCGAAGGACCTTGAGTTTCTCGTCGCGTACGGCATCCGCTTCGAGACTCAGCGGCGGCTCCATGGCGAGTATGCACAGCAACTGCAACAGATGATTCTGGACCATGTCCCGCATTGCGCCGGTGCGCTCGTAAAACGCACCGCGCCCCTCAACGCCCACCTGCTCGGCAATCGTGATCTGGACATCACGAATCCCGTCGCGATTCCAGAGACGTTCGAACATCCCATTGCCAAAGCGCAGCGCAAACAGGTTTTGAACAGTCTCCTTACCGAGGTAGTGATCGATCCGGTATATCTGCTGCTCGCGAAATATCGCCCCGACCTCGCGGTTGATCCGTTGAGCGGAGGGCAAATCATGGCCCAGCGGCTTTTCCAGAACGACCTTCGATGTCGCGGAGACCAGCTCTGCCCGATTCAGTTCGGTGCATATCGGAATGAACAGTTCCGACGGCGTGGCAAGGTAGAAGATGTGTCCATGGCTGTCCTGCCATCGCAACATTGCGGCAAGCCGTGCGTAGTCCGCAGACACTCGCGCGTCCAGTTGAACGAATTCGAGGCAAGCTGAGAAAGTGGTCCACTGTGCGTCGTCGAAGTCGGTCGCGGGCAGGAACTGACGCAAGGCATCGCGTACCTTATCGAGGTAGCTGTTCCGCTCCAGCCCCTCCCGTCCGACGCCGACGATGCGCATGCCGTCCGGAAGCGCGCCCTCCCGGTGGTTCTGATACAACGCGGGTAGAAGCTTGCGCATGGCAAGATCTCCCGTGCCGCCAAAAATAACCAATATCTGTACTTTCATCGATCTGACTCCGACGGGATTCCTGGGGCCGTGTGACCTGTCGCGCGCTCGTGCCAGCGCAATCCATTACGCGCAGTGCACGTGGTCATAGCGCCCTGCCATCGCCGACAGCGCAACCGGCTTGATCTTGTGCGCCTGTCCGGCACTGCCGAATGCCTCAAAGCGGGAACGGCACAGATCCCGGGCCGCGCCGAGTGCGTCCGTGAAGAATCGACGCACGTCGAACTCGGAAGGACGCTGTGCAAGTGAGCGCCGTATTGCCCCGGTCATCGCGAGGCGAATGTCCGTATCGATGTTGATCTTGCGTACACCATGGCGAATGCCCTCGCAGATCTCTTCCACCGGAACACCGTACGTTTCGCGGATTTCGCCGCCGAATTCACGGATGATCTCGAGCCATTCCTGAGGCACGGAACTCGATCCGTGCATCACCAGATGAGTATTGGGCAGGCGGCGATGAATTTCCCTGATCCTGTCGATCGCAAGAATGTCGCCCGACGGTTTGCCGGAGAATTTATAGGCACCGTGCGATGTGCCAATAGCAATTGCCAACGCGTCGACCCCGGTACGCTGCACGAAGTCGACGGCCTGCTCGGGGTCGGTCAGCAGCATGTCGTGGGTCAATACGCCTTCGGCACCCGAGCCATCCTCCTCCCCTGCCATTCCCGATTCGAGCGAACCCAGACATCCGAGCTCACCCTCGACCGACACCCCGACGGCATGCGCCATCTCCACCACAGTGCGCGTCACCTCGACGTTGTAGTCGTAGCTCGCAACGGTTTTCATGTCCGGCATGAGTGAGCCGTCCATCATCACGCTGCTGAATCCGCTGCGGATCGCGGCCTGGCAAACAGCCGGCGACGCCCCGTGGTCCTGATGCATCACGACCGGGATGTCGGGATAAGTCTCGATCGCCGCCTCGACGAGGTGACGCAGAAACGCTTCGCCTGCGTATTTCCGCGCGCCGGCGGAGGCCTGCATGATGACCGGACTATCGCAGTCAGCGGCCGCCTGCATGATTGCCTGAACCTGCTCGAGGTTATTGACGTTGAATGCCGGCACGCCATACGCGTGCTCCGCCGCATGGTCCAGCAACTGCCGCAATGAAATCAGCGCCATGTCATTTCCAGGAAGTAATGTCGCCGTGCGGCGAACGTCGTTAAATTGATATCGAGGATGATCACGACATCGCGCCGGTGTCGGCGATTCCGGCACTTTTGGGCACGACGAGGCGACGCAACTAGTCAACCACCCCTTGTTCCACTTCGAGCGTGCTGTTCACGGCGTCGACGATCGCGTCCACCGTAATACCGAACTCTTCGTACAACGTCTCAGCCGGAGCCGACTCGCCAAAGTGCGACAACCCGATCACAGCGCCGCTCAACCCGACGTACTTCCGCCAGAAATCGCCGGCCGCCGCTTCAATGGCCACGCGCCGGATCTTGGGCGGCAAAACGGAAAGCTGGTACGCAAGCGGTTGGCTATCGAAGATCGTGGTTGACGGCATCGACACGACCCTTGCGGCAATCCCTTGATCGGCGAGCGCCGTCTGCGCTTTGAGCGCGAGTTCCACCTCGGAACCCGTCGCAATCAGAATGATGTCCGCTGTTCCGCCAACGGCCTCCGAGAGCACGTAACCGCCTTGCCGGATCTGCGCCTTCGCCTGCGCGGTACGGGAAAGCGGCGGCAGATTCTGGCGCGAAAGCAGCAGCGCAGTCGGCGCATCGGTTGTTTCCAATGCTGCCGCCCACGCATATGCCGTTTCGACCGCGTCTGCCGGACGCCACACGTTCATCCCCGGAATCTGGCGCAGCATTGCCGCGTGCTCGATCGGCTGATGGGTAGGCCCGTCCTCGCCGAGACCAATCGAATCGTGGGTGAAAACGTAAATACATTGCAGATGCATCAACGCCGCCATACGAAGCGCATTCTTCGCGTAGTCGGAAAACACCAGGAAGGTCCCGCCATACGGAAGGAAACCACCATGGAGCGCAGCGCCATTCATGATCGCGACCATGCCGAACTCGCGAACGCCGTAGTGGATATAGTTTCCAGGCCCGTTCGCGCTGTCGGGCATGAGTGCGCGCGAAGCCGACACCATGGTGAGATTCGACGGCGCCAGGTCCGCCGATCCGCCCAGAAGTTCAGGCAATCGACCAACCAGCAACTCCAGGCATTTCTGCGACGCCTTGCGAGTCGCCATCTTCTGCTCGAACCAGTCACCGCCCTCCAGCAGGCTTTCGATCGCCTCGGCGGATCGTTCGCGGCGGCTGCCGTGCATGCGGGACTCGAAGTCGCCGGCCTTTTCCGGAAAGCGGGTGCGATAGGCTTCGAACAACGTGCGCCAGGCCATGTTGCTCTCACGGCCTACCGCTCGCGCATCCCATGCGTCGCGAACCGGCCCGGGAATATCGAACGGCGCGTGATGCCAGCCCAGATGCTCCCGCGTGGCCGCGATTTCAGCGGTGCCAAGTGGAGCGCCATGCACGTCGTGCGTGCCGGCCCGATTCGGCGAGCCATGTCCGATCACCGTCTTGCAGCAGATCAAGGTCGGCCGGTCACGTTCCGCTCGCCCTGCCTCGATCGCCCGCTCGATCGACAGCGGATCATGTCCGTCGACACCCTCGACGACATGCCAGCCGTACGCACGGAAGCGCATCGGGGTCTGGTCGGTGAACCAGCCCTCGACATGGCCATCTATCGAAATGCCGTTGTCGTCATAGAACGCAATCAGTTTGCCGAGCTGCCAGGTGCCGGCGAGCGAGCACGCTTCATGCGAGACGCCTTCCATGAGGCAGCCGTCGCCGAGAAACACATAGGTGTGGTGATCGACAATGTCGAAACCCGGTTCGTTGAATTCAGCGGCCAACAGCCGTTCAGCCAACGCCATGCCGACGGCATTGGCAAGACCCTGTCCTAACGGGCCGGTAGTCGTCTCGACCCCTGGCGTCAGACCACGTTCCGGGTGCCCGGGCGTAATCGACTGCCACTTCCGGAAACCCTTCAGATCGTCTATCGACAGACCGTAGCCGCTCAGATGCAACGCGGCATAGAGCAGCATCGACCCGTGACCGTTTGACAGCACGAAGCGATCCCGGTTGACCCAATCCGGACTTGCCGGATCATGCTTCAGGTACTTGCGCCACAGTACTTCGGCGATATCCGCCATTCCCATCGGCATACCGGGGTGTCCAGAATTGGCAGCCTGGACGGCGTCGATGGCTAGAAACCGAACTGCGTTGGCAAGTTCTGTCCGGGTCGGATTAGCATGATCCATGAATCACCACTGTTTCGTATACCTAAATTAATATATTGAAGCCCCGCGCGTTTTTCTCGACGAGGCTCCGGCATCCAGTCTTCGGGTACTGTTACGACCTCAGGCGGCAGGCACCGCCGTACTATCCAGCAGATGCGTGATCGATTCACCCATGCTGCGCAGAATCAGAAAGCAGGAACATGCGCCGGCGTCCAGCACACCAATCGAACGGTCGCCTAAACGGGCTGCCCGGCCGATACGGGCGCGCAGCTCGCGGGTCGAATTCATCCCGGCTTCCGCGGCAACCACCATCGCATCGATACACTCCCGGAAGCTCTTGCCCTCTTCCAACGCCACCCCATACGCCATCCGCGCGGGAGCAAGCGTGTCGATCAGCGTCTTGTCGCCGACCTTCGCATCGCCGATCTCCTGGACAGAATCGATACCGGCAACGAGTGCCTGATAGAAAAGGGATTTGTCGAGTTCGGCGTGGTCCGCGAACGTGTCGCTCATGCTGAGAAAGAACGTCCCGTAGAGCGGTCCCATTGAACCGCCGATGCCGTCCATGAGTGCCGAGGACAGATCAGCGAGAGCCACCTGGAGCGACGGTGCCGATCCGCGTGCCGCAAGATGCTCCCCACACTGGCTAAAGCCCTTGCTCATGTTGATGCCATGGTCGCCATCACCAATCGCGCCGTCGACTTCGCTCAGATACTGGCGATTCGCATTGATGGTTCGAACCAGATCGACGACCACACCGCCGGCGTCGGCCAATTTAACGATTTCAGTCATCGTGCGTCTCCCACATTGAGTCCGATGCTTTGACATGGATGCGCGAGGCACGCGCTCAGTTCGTCGTCGAGTTTCGTCAACGTCAGCGTAACCCCCATCATTTCCAGGGACGTAAACAGGTTGCCGACGAACGAGAACTGGATGTCGATTCCCGCTTCACGCAGATACTCGGCAACCTCTCCGTACAGGATGTATTGCTCCATCACCGGCGTCGCGCCGAGACCGGACAACAGCACCGACACCCTGTCGCCTCTGGCAAAAGGCAAATCCGGTAACAGCTTGTCGAGCATCAGCCTCGCCATGTCTCTCGCGGGAACGGTGGGCTGGACCAGGATTCCGGGTTCGCCATGATGGCCGATGCCGACTTCCATTTCGCCATCTTTAATGACGAAGTTCGCCTTGCCGACCGCGGGGATCGTACAGGCGGACAGGCCGACGCCGATCGAGCGCGTCGAGTCCACCGCTTTGCGCGCACTGGCGATCACTTCATCGAGCGTGGCGCCCTGAGCGGCCCGTGCACCCCCCACCTTCCACATCACGATTTCACCAGCAACGCCGCGCCGTTTTTCGATCTCGTCTTTCGGCGCCGACGCGGCATCGTCGTTTGCGACGACCGTGCGCACGCGAATACCTTCGCGCTCGGCCAGCTTGATTGCCATCTTCACGTTCATATTGTCGCCTGCGTAGTTGCCGTAAAGGCACGCTACGCCCGCGCCGCTATCGGCCGCCTTGAAAGCTTCAAAGAATGATTTCGCAGTCGGCGACGAAAAGATTTCGCCGATGGCCACGGCGTCCACCAGGTTGCGCCCGACATAGCCGATAAAAGCCGGTTCGTGTCCTGATCCCCCGCCGGTCACAATACCCACACGGTCCTTCTGGCGAGCATGGGCATGCGAGACAACGCGAGGATTCTCCGGTGCGGCGCGCAGCTCCGGGTGTGCCGCGAGGATGCCGCGAAGCATGTCCTCGACAACGAGATCAGGATTGTTAATGACGCGATTCATACCGTTCCTTTACATCTTGAGTATTGTTACTGGGCGGTGTAGCCGCCATCAATCACGATATTCTCGCCGTTGACCATCGCGGCGGCATCGCTGACCAGATACAGAATCAACGCGGCGATTTCGTCGGGGCGTGCGAATCGCCCTGCGGGAATTTTAGCCTTCATCGCTTCGCCCACCGCACCCGCCCAGGCTTTCCTGCCCAGTTCGGTGTCGACGACCGTGGGCGAAACGGCGTTGACCGTAATGCCGTGCTTTGCCCATTCGAGCGCGAGCACCTTGGTCATGCCGACAATTGCCGCCTTACTCGCGCAGTACGCCACATGGCGCTCCAGTGCGACGACACTCGCCTGAGAAGCCAGATTCACAATCCGGCCGGGACCACCACGGCCCAGCATCTGCTTGCCGACGGCTTGCGCCAGGAGAAACGGGGCTTTGAGGTTGATTGTCATCGTCCTGTCCCAGGCTTCCTCGGACAGTGCTTCCGCGTTCTCAAGCAGAGCGACGCCGGCATTGTTGACCAGGATGTCGACAGGACCTAACGTCTCGGTCACGCGCCGCACCAGGGCATCCGATATCCCGGCGACCGTGATATCCGCCGCGATACCCACGTGCCGCTCCGGGCCGCCAGGAAGCGTCCGGGCCACGGCCTCGACGGCCGGGTTGATATCGAGCAGCGCAACGCGCGCACCCGCGGCAGCAAGGCACTCGGCAACGGCAAACCCGATACCGCTTGCCGCGCCGGTCACGACCGCGACGCGGTCCGTGATATCAAAAGGGGTCGTTGAATTGACCGACATCGCTCCACTCCTTGATTAATTACTCTTGGGAATCTTGTTGAGAATGTCCTGGGCGTTGGCCGGCGTGACCTGCGTCCAAGGCACCGCGTAGGACTTCGCCGTGCCGTCGTCCCAAGGCATCTTCGCGCCGTATCCCGCCCAGACGTCCGAGCGCGGTTTGTAAGACGAACCGATGACCGTACGCAGCGCAACGTCCAGTGCGCCTTGCGCCTGCGCCTGCGAGTCCTGGAAGAAGGTCGTCATTTCGCCGCGCTTGACTGCGGCGATGCCGTCGACAATTCCGTCAATACCGGCAACCGGAACTTTCTTCGGATCGATACCCTTCGATTTCAGCGCCTGGATTGCGCCGAGCGCCATGTCATCGTTCTCCGCAATGATGCCGCTGATCTGCCCCGGATGCGCGGTCAGCCAATTCTCGACCAGCGCCAGCGACTCGGCACGCGACCAGTTCGCCGTCTTATGCTCGAGCACCTTCACGTCCGGATTTTTCGACAGCACGTCCTGAATACCCTTCGAACGATCGATCTGCGCGGACTGGCCGATCGGCCCCTCGAGGATGACCACATTGCCCTTGCCGCCGATCGCCTTGACGATCGCCCCGGCTTCCATTTGTCCTGCAATCACGTCGTTACTACCAACATAGGACGTGAGTTTGTCGCCGGACACCAGGGTATTCGATCCAATGACCGGAATGTGCGCCGCGGCGGCTTTGGCCACGGCGGCAGCACCCGCTGCCTTGTCGATCGGCACGAAAATGATCGCGTCGTATTTCTGCGTGATCATCGTGTCGAACTGATTGCTCTGGGTGAGCGCGTCATAGTTGCCGTCGAATACCGTGAGCTGCACCGTACCGTCCTTGACTGCGGGCTGAGCCTTAAGTGCGTTGGTCCACATCTGCATGAACTCACCCTTGAGACCATACACCGCTGCGCCAATACGGATGGGTTTGGCCGCCTGCGCGACAGTACAGGTGAGGCCCATCACTGCGCAGGCCAGCAAGGTTTTTTTCCACGAAATCATCGAAGTCTCCTGAATAGTTCCGGATTGTTTCTTTTGAGGTTGACGTTATTGCTTCTTGCGCGAAGCATCGAGCAGGACGGCACCGACGATAATGACGCCCTTTACAACTTGCTGGTAATACGACGACACGCCCAGCAAATTCAGTCCGTTGTTGATGACGCCGATCAGCAGCGCGCCGACCACCGTGCCGCCGAGCGAGCCCGTGCCGCCCGAAAGACTCGTGCCGCCGATCACGACGGCCGCGATCGCATCGAGTTCATAGGACACGCCGGCCTGCGGCAATGCCGATGTCGTGCGCGCGGCGAGGATGATCCCGGCAAGACCCGCCAGCAGTCCGCCGATCACGTAGACGGAAAAGAGGATCTTCCCCGTCGAAATACCGCTTGTTTTCGCGCTCTTTGCGTTGCCGCCCACTGCATAAACGTAGCGGCCGTAGGTCGTATAGCGCAGGACAAACCAGAACAGCATGACGACGAGAGCGAAAACGATGATCGGCACCGGTATCCCGGCAATCGCGCCCGTGCCGATGGTCAGGTATCCGTCCGGCAGATCGGTCACCGGCATGCCATCGTTGTAGATATAGGTCAGCCCTCGCGCCGCGCTCAGCATGCCGAGCGTCGCAACAAAAGGAGGAATGGAGAGCCGGGCAACGAGCAAACCGTTGATCGCACCGATGGCAGCGCCTACGGCAAGCCCCGCCGCCAGTCCAATTGCCGCGCCGTGCGGATGCGGACCCGTCACGAGACTGGCGCTGATGATGCCGGCGAGAGCGAGCGTGGACCCGACCGACAGGTCAATGCCCGCCGTGAGCACGACATACGTCATCCCGACGGCCAGAATGCCGTTGATCGACGTTTGTCGCAGGATGTCCGCGATGTTGCCCAGCGTCAGAAAGTACTGATTGGCAAAAGACAACACGATGCACAGGACGACGAGCACGGCGACGATGCCGTAGCGCCGGTAGATATCGCGCATATGGGCGGAACGGCTTTGGCTCGCCGGGACTTTCAGGGAAGTGGTATGAGTATTCATGATGCGAGGTGCAAAAGATCTTCCTGAGTGGTGGTATGGCCGTCGATCACGGTGACCAACTGCCCCGACTTGAAAATGGCGATGCGGTCGCTGACATCCAGAATCTCCTGTGCCTCGGAAGACACCACCATGGCGGCGCCGCCTTTCGACACGAAGTCGTCGAGCAGCTTGTAGACCTCGCGCTTGGCGCCTTCATCGATGCCACGGGTCGGTTCGTCGCACAGCAGGCACGTGGGCTCGGTTGAAAGACAACGCGCGAGCACGACCTTCTGCTGGTTCCCCCCGCTCATCGACGAGACCGGAAGCGACACCGAGCTGGTCTTGATCCGCATGCGATCGACCATCGTGTCGACGAGGGCCTTCACTTTCCGGCGGTTGATCAGCGACAGGCGCGACAGGCGGTTGTAGGCGGAGAACGAGATGTTGTCGCGCACTGACGCCGACAGCACGAGTCCCGTCTCCTTGCGATCCTCCGTCACAAGCGACAGGCCGGCCTGGATGGCCTTGGCGGGGCGGCCAACCGGCAATGCGCGGCCCTTGAGCCTGACTTGACCGCTATCGGGACGGGTCAGCCCGTACATGCAGTTGAGGTATTCACTGCGGCCCGCGCCCATGAGCCCGTAGATGCCAAGGATTTCTCCCTCGTGAACCGTGAGCGAGATATCGTTGAATTCCGACTCCCGGGAAAGACCCGTCGACTCCAGTACGGGCTCGCCCACGGCCCTGCGAACCTTCTCGGCGGAATGCAGCTTGCGCCCGACGATCGTGCTCACCAGATAGGAGCGGTCGATGTCGGCGATACGCCCGCTGTCCACATACCGTCCGTCGCGAAAAACCGTGTAGTCGTCCGCGATCTGGAATATTTCCGAGAGCCGGTGGCTGACATAGATGATCCCGGTCCCCTGCGCCGTCAGGTTACGGATCGCGTTGAACAGCACTTCGGTTTCGCGCTCGCCGATCGCCGAAGTCGGCTCGTCCATGATCATCACGTCGCAGTCGCGGCTGAATGCCTTGGCGATCTCAACTAGCTGGATCTGCGCGAGACTCAGCGATGACATGCGTGCGCGGGCATCGACCGGGAAAGCAAGGCGGTCCAGGAGTTCCTGCGCCTGTCTCACGAGCGCCCCGAATCTGACCAGCACACCGGCCCTGCGGGGTTCGCGGCCGAGATACAGGTTCTCGGCAACGGTCATGCCGGGAATCGGCGAAAGCTCCTGCGTAATGATCGCGATGCGATTGTCGAGTGCTTCGGCCGGCGTCTGGAAATTGACGCTTTGTCCCTTGAACAGGATTTCTCCGGCATCGCGCTGGGTGATACCCATGACGATGCCAAGGAAGGTCGACTTTCCGGCACCGTTCCCGCCGCATAGCGCATGGACACTTCCGCGCCGCAGCTTCAACCGGCCGTCCTCCAACGCCCTGACACCATTGAATGCCTTTTGTACTCCGCTGGCATCCACAAGAAGGTCGTTCACTTTGTCTCCTAACATTTGCTCGTTGTTGAACATTTGAGCATCTGGATGACATCGTAGGTTCGCTCCAGGCACCTGTCAATTACTCGGATCACGTGGTTTACCCCTAATGTCATCTCGCCTCAAAATCTGCTGCAGCGCAGTGATTACGGTCAATAGCGCCTTGGAGCCTTAACAGAAAACGCGTACCTACGGTCTTGACATTCACACGCACACGATTGAGAATTTGATCATCAGTGGACATTTGATCAATCGTGCGCTGAGCAATTTCGGACAACTGGAGTGAAATATGAAGCTGGCAATCGGGTGCGATGAAGCCGCATTTGACCTGAAGGAACTGATCAAGCAACATTTGACTGGCAAGGGGCTGGACGTCACTGACTTCGGAACCTACGAGGCGGAACCTGTCCACTACCCAAACATCGCGTTCGCCGTAGCGGAGAAGGTTGCGCAAGGCGAATTCGATCGGGCCGTGCTGCTGTGCGGAACTGGCATCGGCATGGCGATCGCCGCCAACAAGGTGCATGGCATTCGCGCTGCGCAATGTCACGACACCTACTCGGCGGAACGGGCGAGCAAGAGCAACGACGCGCAAATCATTACAATTGGCGCTCGCGTCGTCGGTCCCGAACTCGCGAAAGCGATTGTTGATACATGGCTTGGTGCGAGCTTCGATGGCGGACGCTCCGTCCCGAAGGTGAACCGCATCAAGGAATACGAGGATGACCACCAGCTACCGCGCAACAACAAGCCTGCTTGAACTGGCTGCCCCGGTCATAACTCGATTACCCACCGGCTCCGCGGCAAGCCACGTAATATCCAGCCGAATGGGAAAGAGACAAATCATATGACCACCGACGAACTGACTCGTCTGGCAACGCTTTACTACGTCGACGGACTCACGCAGGAAGATCTGTCAAAGCAGTTTTCGCTTTCCCGAGCCAAGATAGGCCGTCTTCTGAAGCGTGCGCAGGAAGAAGGCATCGTTGAAATTCGCGTCAGGCACCATCCACGTGATACACGAGACCTCGAGCGTGAGTTGATCGAGCGGTTTGGGATCGAAAAAGCGATCGTGTCCGTCAATCACAAAGACCAGGACAAGCAGCGCGAACTGCTTGCCGGTCTGGTCGCCAGCCATCTGGATCGCATTCTCACCAACGACATGATCGTTGCCGTGGGTATCGGCCGTAATATCAACGCGATCTCGGAGCATGCGATCTCGTCGACGCAACGCTCTCCGACCTTCGTCTGCGCCATCGGCGGCTTCTACCGGGGCGGCGAGATCATGAATGCCGACCACATCAGCCGTCGGCTTGCCGCCCGTTTTGGGGGTGGCAGCGAAACACTTTACGCGCCGGCTCTCGTGGGCGACCCTGCCGTCCGCGAGGGCCTGCTTCACAACGATGCGGTCAAACCCACGCTTGACAAGGCACGTAGAGCCCACATCGCGCTGGTTGGGGTCGGCGACATCAACGAAGACAGCATCATGGTTCGCAACGGCTGGTTTTCGCCGGACGAGATCGCCGAACTCCGCAAGTGCGGGGCAGTTGGAGACCTGATGGGCTACCACTTCATCGATATTGGCGGCCGCCCCGTTGTCACTCCCGTGCGCGACCGGGTCATCGGTCTTAGCATGGAAGACCTGAAACGCATTCCGAACGTTATTGCGGTCGCCAGCGAAAACACCAAGACGACTGCCGTCCTGGGCGCGTTGCGCGCAGGGGCAATCACCACGCTCGCAACGACGGAAGCCATTGCTCAATCGATTGTCAGCCTGGAAGACGCCACTCGCAACCCGCTTTCTCCGCAACAGTCGGAGCTGGCGACCCGGTAAACATCGGGCCGTCTGCATGGTACGCATGCGCGTGGCGTGCAAGCTCGAACGGCGTCCGCACACTCGGTTCGGACAGCCTACTTCCCGACCTGCTCGAGAACCGCAAGCTTGCCGCCCCGCACGCCAACGATCTGCATCATGACGTGCGCATGATTGTGTTCGTCTATCGCAAAGGTGCCACCCAGCATGGAAGGCATTTGGGTCGATCGCAACGCCTGCCGTATCGCAACAGGATCGTCCGAATTCGCGCGACGGATCGCGTCCACGACCAGCTCCGTCGCCTCGAACGCGAGGACCGACCGCTGGGTCGGAGCAAGCCCGTATTTCTCCCGGTAAGAGGCCACGAACTCCTGCACGCCAGAGTCGGGCGCCGAGGGTGTAAATACCGAAATCCCCGCGGACCGATCAAGCGCGCCAGCCGCCACGAACTGGGGAGACAAATTCGCAATCGCCGCCGTGAAATCAATGCGGCCCGCTATCGGGGTGCCGCCGCCGGTTTGCTCATAAGCACGGAAAAACGCCGCACTGGACGCGCCAAGAAGCGTAACGATGCGATCGGGTCGCAGCGCCTTCAATCGCTCGATTGACGGAACAAGGTCCGTGGTTCCCTTTGCAACGGTCTCGCTGGCCAACGTCTCGATGTGAGCGGCCGTCGCGGCCTTTTCCATCGCCACCGCGTTGGCGCGGTTGAAGTCGTTGTCGTCCGCCAGGATGACGATACGCTTGACGTTCCGGGCCTTCAGCCACTGCATCATCGCGCTCGCCACGTCGCCATCGGACGGACTGGTTTTGAAAACGTAGTCGTAGCCCCCGGAACCGGCGGCATCGACGAATTCCTGGCCAGCCGAAATGTCGATCACAAACGGCACCTTCGCGTCATTCGCGACCGGCATCACGGCACGCGTGACCGGCGTTGCCAGCGCGCCCAGCAACACGGAAACGTGCTGCTGTCCGATGAGTCGCTTCGCCGCCGCAATCCCTGTTGCCGGATCGGCAGCGTTGTCGGCATAGAACGCCTCGACAGGTCTGCCGAGCACGCCGCCGGATGCGTTGATGCGCTGTAATGCTAACTCGACGCCGTATTGCTCGCTCTGTCCGCGATCGGCATTCGGGCCGCTCAGGATGGTTGTGACGCCGATGCGAACGGGGTCCGCGGCGAATGCCGGGCTAACCACAATCGCCAACCCCGTCGCCAACAACATTGACATCAATCTCATACACGATTCCTTTGCTGATGGCTTAACTGGCGATCACAGCCAGACTGCCTGTGGAAAGCCCCCTGTTACCGGAACAGAAGGCGAGCGTCGCGTTATGCGCGTACGTCGACCACCACTTTGCCGAAATGCCGCCCGCCCGCGAGATACTCATAGGCGGACGGAGCCGCATCGAACGGGAAGACTTTGTCGACGGCAGGATTGATCTGGTTGACGTCGACGAAACGGATGAGCTGTTCGAGCATCGCGCGGCTACCCGCGGTAATGCCGGCGAGACGCTTTGCTCCACCGATCAGTGCGCCGGGCTCGATCGAAACACCCCCGCCGCCGCTGACCCGGCCGATCACGACGATCGTCCCACCGGATCCCGCGGCCTTCAGCGAGCGCGCCAACGTGCCCTCGCCACCGACCTCGACCACGACATCGACCCCGGCCCCCTCCGTGAGCTGCAAGACCTCGTCCTGCCATTCCGGGCTGTTCCGATAGTTGATGGTCGCATTCGCGCCCAGCGAGCGTGCACGTTCAAGTTTTTCGTCCTGGGACGATGTCACGATCGTGAAGACGCCCGCAGCTCTCGCAAGCTGTAGTGCCCACAGCGAGACACCGCCGGTTCCCAGCAGCAGCACGCTGCCACCGGGTTTGACCGCGCCTGCGACGAACAGCGCATTCCATGCCGTCACGCCGGCGCAAGGCAACGTTGCGGCCATGATGGGATCAAGACTGCGTGGCGCCAGCACGAAAGCCTCCTCACTTGCCACGAGTTCTTCGGCGAGCGTGCCGTCGAACTGGGCGCCGAAGGACACGGCTGTCTTGGCAGGGGACAACGCACCGTCAATCCATCGCGGGTAGTAACTCGTGATGACGCGATCGCCCACCTTGAAACGGGTGACCGCCTCCCCAACGGCAATGACGTCCCCGCATCCATCGACGAGCGGGACGATCGGATAGCTCGGCGGGTTATAGAACTGGCCCCGCGCGAAACTGAGGTCGCGATGATTGAGCGCGGCAGCATCCACGCGCACCCTGATTTCGTAGGCACCGGGGTCCCGGCTTGGGCGTTCGACACGTTCAAGTCCGCCAAGGCCAGCACCGGCCTGGATTTGATAAGCCTTCATTACACCTCCTGGTAGACTGCACGGCGCAGTGCCATTGGAAAATTCCCGGTCATGCCTGCGACTGCTGTGTTCGTCAACGCAACGACAGAAATGCCGGTAGCCGGGTCCGCCCAGAAGTTCGTGCCGTACACGCCGGACCAGTTCCAGGCGCCCGTGCTCACTGGCGATTTCGCCGCAGCCGGATCCCTGAGCACGGCCACGCCGAGTCCCCAGCCGAAGCCTGGGCCGGCAGCGCCGACCGGCAGATCGCCGATCGCATTGGACGTCATCGCCGCCACGGTTTCCGGACGGATGATGCCCGCACCACCTGAGCGGATCGCTTCGACAAAGCGGAGGTAATCTTCCGCCGTGCCTACCATGCCGACGCCACCTGATGGAAAGGCCTTCGAATCGAATGCCCGGGCGGGCGAATACACAATGGCGCTTTGCCCGAAGCCGAGCGAAAAAGGATCGGTCATGCGGGTGGGGTGAGGCGACGCATCGCCATACGGCGTCGCCAGCACGGTATCGGCTGAAGCAACGAAGCGGATACTGGCGATGCCCAACGGATCCGTCACGATGCGCTGGACCGCGTCGGGCAATGTCATGCCGGTTACGCGCTCGATGACGGAGCCGAGCACGTCGATGGCGACGGAATAGTGCCAGGCAGTCCCAGGCTCAAAAAGCAGCGGCGCCGCTGCAATTCGCCGAAGGTTCTCTTCCAGCGTCAGCCCGGAATGATCGAGTCCGTCGGACACGCCCAACTGGTGATAGGGACCGCCCTCAGCCTCGAGGAACCCATAAGTCAGCCCCGCCGTATGCGTGAGCAGATGGCGCACCGTGATGACGGGCTCGCGGCCATCGGACAGCTTCGGGCGGAAGTCGGGCAGCCATCGGGTAACGGGATCTTCCAGGCCAAGCCGGCCACGATCGATGAGCGCCAGCGCCGCCACGCAGACAATCGGCTTTGTCATCGACGCGAGGCGGCAGACCTCGTTTTCCGTCATTGGCCGGCGGGCTTCGCGGTCGGCAAAACCAGCCGCGTGCCGGTAGACGATCTCTCCGTCTTTTGCGGCAATCACGGTCGCGCCTACGATATGCCCACTGTTCACCGCGTCGAGAATGACGGCGTCCAGCGCCTTCGCCCGATTCCATCGGGACCGAATGGCCGGCGCAGATTGCGTCGCCTCGGAAACCGGACTCGTCAACGCGGCGGCAAGGCCGCCGACCGTGGCGGCGACACAGAATTCACGGCGCGATACCTTTCGCACCGCGACTGCTCGCCGGGATGTGGATGCTGTCATTGCTGCCTGCCCTCGCCGCTCACGCGGCCTCTAACAAGATATGGAGAGCAATGTACAGTTTCACCTATGAGGCGAGAATATGTTCAATTGACGATTCAGTTTTTAACCACAGCGAGAAATCACAATGCTCGACCGCCTTACGGGAATGCAGGTGTTCTCCCGTGCAGCTACTGCCGGAAGCCTCTCCGCGGCCGCCCGGCAACTCGGCCTGTCGCCCGCCATGGCGACAAAGCATCTGGATGCGGTGGAGCACCGGCTGGGCGTGCGTCTGTTTCACCGCAGCACGCGCAAGCTCACGCTCACCGAAGCGGGACAGCAGTATCTGGAAACCTGTGCCCGCCTCCTGCCCGATCTGGAAGAAGCAGAGGCGACGATCGCGTCCCAGCGCGTGGAGGCGAGCGGACTGCTGCGGCTGAATTCGCCACTTTCGTTTGGCGTTCGCTACATCGCGCCGCTGATTCCTGCCTTCAGAAACAAGCATCCCGGGGTCACCATCGACCTCGGGCTGAACGATCGCGTCGTCGATCTCATGGAAGAGGGCTGGGATCTGACGATCCGGGTTGGGCGCCTGAAGGACAGTCGTCTCGTCTCGCGCAGGCTCGCGGAGAGCGCGATGATTGTCTGCGCGGCTCCGGGCTACTGGGAGCGGCATGGGCACCCGAAACGCTGGTCCGAACTGGGCGATCACAATTGCCTGAGCGTCACTTTCTCCAACATCTCGCGGCCCGACGAATGGCGCTTCGGCAAAGACGGCGACAAGCGCGTGGCCGTCAAGGGAACCATGCGAGCCAATAACGGCGACGCACTCGTCGCCGCGGCCGTTGCCGGTCTCGGCGTTCTTTACGAGCCCGAGTTCATCGTCGCCGATGCGGTCCGCCAAGGGGCACTGGAGCAGATTACGCTCGAAGTCCGCACCGCGGACCTCGGCGGCATACACCTGGTTCGCGCGCCGGATCGGGCTCCCCCGGCGAAGGTGCGGGTCATGACTGATTTCCTTCTCGACGCATTCAATCCACATCCGCCGTGGGCCATTCGATAAGGCGACGGCGAGCGTCAGGCTGGATCGCCGGACTGCTTACGATTCAGGCCGCCGGCGGGCGGGCCCCGAGTACTTTCGGCGAGGAGCGAAGAGGGGCGTATAACTAGCCCATGAACAGGAGCACCGTCTTTGCCACGACCTTGGCCAACAGCGCCGGCATCCGGCCCTGGACTCGCCTCCAGTCCTCTGGTAGTCGACCAGAAGACCTGAAGGACTGGATGAAGCGGAATCGTGCCGTTGCGTCCTCGGGTGCTGCGCCGCTGGAGCTGCCGAAACGCATGACCAGGGAACCCGGCCCGCCGTAGACCGGCCATGGCGGCAATCCGGGGCCGTTCGGATTCCCATTCCGTGCGAAGTTCGTCCAGTACGACATCATCAACGCCGACAGTTCCTTGTCTGCCTCGCCGGCCGGTGCCTTTGACGGCCCAAAGCTCATGTCAAGGCTACCGAATACGAATGCCGTTTCCGCGCCGTGGCTAGGCTTGGGCGAATAAGGCGAGGTGTAGTCGAAGTTGTAGGCAAACACGTCCGAGCGGGCCGTCGTGCGATGCAGACCCAGCCATGCCCAAGTCTGTTGGCTAATGCACAGATCACCCATCAGATACTGCGCCGATTGCTCGGCCGCTTGCTTCGTGTCGGCAGGATATACGGCCAGAAAGTCCTGCATCCGAGATGGACCGAACTGTGCCGCGGCAGCCTCGACGAACTGCGCCGGTGTGCGATGCGGCAACGCCCGGCTCATGAAGAAGCTGTGCTCGTCTGCATTCCAGCCACCCAGCAAAGGGACATCGGCTTGCCCGCCGCGCTCGAACGTCTGTGCGGGCGATTCTTGCAGCACAAAGCCGTCGATATTAGGAGCAAATGCGGTGATGGCGGGGTCTGTAAGAAAGTTCCAGGCGGAGGCGCGGTGAAGCTTTTCACCCGCCAGCGCACGCAACTCCGCGAGAGAACGGACCCGCATCCTGGTCATGAAGGCGCGGGTTCGGGCTTCGGCTTCGGCCGTGGTCGCGATCGACCCATGCTCGGTGTCCCAGAATGCGCCGCTTTCTCCGATGGCTCGATGGAACAAGCCGCGGGCCAGTGGTGAGGCCATGAGCATGCCCACAGCGTGCGACCCGGCGGATTCGCCAAACAGTGTGACATTGCCCGGGTCGCCGCCGAACAGTGCAATATGATCTTGCACCCATCGCAGCGCCTTGATCTGATCCTGCAAGCCGAAGTTGCCCGAGGGCGAACCTTCGCGATCCAGTTCGGGATGAGCGAGAAATCCGAACACGCCAAGCCTGTAGTTCATGCTGACCATCACGACGCCCTTCGCCGCGAGATGCGCACCCTCAGCCCCGAAGAAGGTGGACGCGCCCAACTCGAAGCCGCCGCCGTGAATCCACACCATGACCGGCCGCCGCTCCTCGGCAGTCTGCGCCGCAGTCCAGACATTCAAGGTCAGGCAATCCTCGCCCTGGTCCCTGGTCAGCGCTTTCAGGCCCGGCACCGGCATCGGTGCCCCAAAGCACGGCGGGCCATAAGCAGTGGCGTCGCGGACATCGGTCCAGCCCACGACATCTTGCGGAGGCCGCCAGCGCAATTCACCGACCGGTGGCGCGGCGAAAGGGATTCCCTTATAGGCGAGTACGCCCTGTGCATTGCGGGCAACGCCGCGGATGCGCCCATGCGGCAAGCTCAACTCAGGCATCAGCATGGCTGGCGCTTCCTGTGCCGACGCGTGATGAGCGCCGTGATCGACGAGTGCTGACATTCTCACCGTCCTCCCGCGGCCGGCGCGGCCGATTCCGCACTCAGGAACCGCGCGCGCATCAGTGCGATATAGTTGTCTTCGCCCATTTCGTGCCGGGCCTTGACCAGCGCAGCGATATCTTCGCCGACAACATAGCGCAGCCGCGACGACTGATCGATCGCCGCGCCGAAGACAACATCGGCCACCTGCTCGGCACTGCTCGTCTCGCCGCCCTGCATCGCGGCATAAAGGGCATTGGTCTTGTCGATGAACCGGTCGTAGCAGGCCAGCGACCGATCATGCGCAAATTCAGAGAACATCCGCGCCCCAAACTGCGTGCGCACTGCGCCCGGCTCGATCAGCCTGACGGCGATGTTCTGCGACGTCAGTTCATAGGCCAGCGATTCGGAGAAGCCCTCGACCGCGAATTTGGTGGCGTGGTACATCGACATCAGCGGCACGGTGATCATGCCGCCGCTGGAACTCACGTTGACGATCGTGCCACCGCCCTGCCGCCGCAAGACAGGCAGCACGGCGCGCGTGACATCCATCAGGCCGAAAACGTTGACCGCGAACTGCTCCTGGATCTTTTGCGGCGACAGCGCCTCGAAAACGCCAAACAGGCTGAAGCCGGCGTTGTTCACGAGAACATCGATCCCGCCGAAGCGCTCGACGGCTGCATCAACCGCCGAGGTCACACTGGACTCGTCCTGAACGTCCAGTCGCGTGACGAACAGGCGGTCTCCGTTGACGAGTTCAGTCTCCGCAGACGGATCGCGCAGCGTCGCCACGACGTTCCAGCCCTGCCCGGCAAACTGCTTCGCTACCGCTTTGCCGATGCCTGACGAGGCACCGGTGATGAAAATGGTCTTAGGCATGTCCTGCTCCGTTCCCACAAGTCGTTCATATGTTGAGGTATCATTCAACTTCATCCTATTTTAAAGTTGAGGGTGCCGTCAAGTTATGAATAAAACCTTAACGCCATGAACCATCCTGGCGCCGGGAAACCTGATACGCCGCGGCTACGACGCGACGCACAGCTCAATACGGAAAAGATCAAGACTGCCGCACTGGATGCATTCCAGGAGCGTGGCCTCGACGTGCCACTGGAAGAGATCGCGCAACGTGCGGGTGTCAGCATCGGCACCCTGTACAACCGGTTCGGCACGCGCGAAGCACTCACCGATGTGGTCATGGCGGACGTCGCGGCAGAGCGGCTCAGTGACGCGGTGGCGCGCGCACGCGGCTGCCCCGACCCATGGAGCCGGTTCGCCTCTTATGTCGAACTGATTTGCGAAATCCAGGCCACCGAGCCTGCGCTCAACGACATCGTTTCACGCCGCCACCCCGACGCCTCGCGGCTGGCGGCTGTGTGCGACGAGACGATGACGCAAGCGCGGCAATTCGTCGAAGACGCGCAGCGCGATGGTTCGTTGCGCCCAGACTTCACGCTTGAGGACCTGTTTCTGGTGTTCGTGTCGAATGGCGCACTGATGCGGATCATGGCCGACATCGGAGCCGACACCTGGCGGCGTCGCGTTGGGTTCACGCTCGACGGTCTTCGCACCGAGGCGGCGCGACGATGATGGTGCGCCCGTTCGTGAACGAACGCCGGCAGCAGGCGGATTGCCGCGGCAGCGTCGACAGACGCCGCCACGCCACCTGGCAATTAGAACCGGTGAATGATACCCACGCCTGCCGCAAACTGGCTGCGTGACGAGGACGGCGCGCTGTTCTGGCCGTCGCCGATATCGGCCG